>JACKEB010000017.1:300000-400799 GCA_020633205.1 Polyangiaceae bacterium | reverse complement strand
GGTCCTGCGAACCCCCACGACATCTTGCGCGTGAAGGGCGAGAAGGAGCTCGCGGCGTGGTTGGTGAACGAAATCCAGCAGGTTTACCGCCTGCAGGGCGTAGGCATCAACGACAAGCACATCGAAGCCATCGTGCGTCAGATGCTGCGTCGCGTGCGCATCAAGGACGTCGGCGACACCAACTTCCTGATCGACGAGCAGGTCGAGAAGTACGTCTTCGAGCGTGAGAACGCGCGCGTGATGGAGCGCGGTGGGCACCCCGCCGTGGCCGAGCCGATGCTCTTGGGCATCACCAAGGCCTCGCTCTCCACCGAGTCGTTCATCAGCGCCTCGTCCTTCCAGGAGACCACGAAGGTGCTCACGGAGGCCGCCATCTGCGGCAAGACCGACGACCTCCGCGGTATCAAGGAGAACGTCATCATGGGTCGCTTGATCCCCGCAGGTACCGGTCTGCCGGCTTACAAGCGCCTCCAGGTCATCGTGGAGGACGACGTCCACCACGCAGCGGCCGCGCGGGTCTATCACCCCGCTCCGCAGATGACCGCAGCGATGAACGAAGACTGATAGCAGTCGACAGTTGGGCGCAGCCCTGTGAGCGAGGGATTCGGGATGAACCGGGTCCCTCGTTCGCTTTTGTGGTGGTTCGCTTTTGTGCCCGGCGCGCCCTAACATGAGGGGGATGGCTCGCTCTCGGGGGACGATCTGGCTACTGCTGCTGATGCTCAGCGGCTGTAGCTGTGACTCGGACAGCAAGCCCGCTCGGCCTGGAGCCAGCGCGAGCGCCCCGGTGGAACAAGGGACGCCACCTCAGCCTCTCGCCAGCGGCATTCGACCTTTGGTGCCGCGCGGAAGTGCTTCGGTCGCTCAGCGCGAGCAACTGGCGCCGCTCGCTGGGCCGAAGCAGCTCAGCCTGGAGCTCGCAGGTAAGCCCGTCGGGCGCACGCTGGTGCCCGTCGGTGAGAAGCTGACGCAGCCGGTCCTGGTGGTCTTGACCACGCCGGACACCGCCAAGGAGTGCGAGCGCTGGGAACAGGTCAAGCCGAGCTCAGGCTTCCTGCTGTGTCCCTCACCGGCTTCTGACTCAGCAGCGGGGGTAAAGAACTTCAAGGACTCCATCCAGGCGCTCTCTGCGAAATTTGGCAAGCACGTCGGGCAGCGCAGCACCTTGGTGGGCTACGGGGCCGGGGCAGACACAGCGTTGGATTTGCTTCGGGAGAGCCCTATCTTGTTTCCTCGAGGATTTTTGATCGGGGGAGGGGTTTCAGGCTTTAGCTCAGGTGTCGTGCAGGCTTTCGCAGCGCAAGGCGGCGAGCGAGTCCTGTTCGCGTGTCAGGACTGCGCGGCTGGCCGCAGCGTGAGCAATTTGCTGCGAAGCGGCATTCAAGCAAAGCACTTGGATCAAGCGGAGCTCGACGCCGAGGCGCTGAAGAGCGCCTGGGCGTGGCTCAGTGAAGGCGACCCCTGGTGGTGAGCTATTTTCCCGGTTTCGCCTTTCGCCTATGCTCATCTCAGGCAATCTGCGGGAAGATTGCTGGAAACAGCCCGGTGTTTGTCGCGGGGAAATGTTGGCTCTTCGCGCCTCCTACACGTGGATTGCCCGAAGGCTGACTGGTCGGTCATCGCTGCACCTGGCATCATCGCGGCGTGGAGCGACCCGCGGAGGACTCCGATGCGTTGATGCTTGAGCTGGCTCGCCAGGTGGAGCCCCCACAGACTCGGCTTGGCGCTGACTTCTCGAGCGATCGCTACACCATCGAGCGCCGGCTCGGGGAGGGTAGCTTCGGCATTGTGTACGAAGCGCGCGATCGACTGTTGGATCGCCCCATCGCGCTCAAGGTGTTGCGCGCTGCGTCTGCGGAAGCGCTGTATCGCTTCAAGCGCGAGTACCGGCAGATGCGGACACTAAGCCACCCTGGCCTCGCGCGCCTCTACTCGTTGTACGAGTCAGAGCACTCTTGGGCGTTGACGATGGAGCTGATTCGCGGCGAGCCCGTACTGCGTTTCCTCGCGAAATCACCTCAGAGCTTGCGTGGGGCTTTTTCGCAGCTCGCCGCTGCCTTGTTTGCACTACATACCGCGGGTTGCGTGCACCGAGATATCAAGCCGGACAACGTCCTCGTGGAGTACGGTGGGCGCGTCGTCCTGGTGGACTTCGGGCTCACGTCGGATGCAGACGGGGAGTCGACGGTGCGCTGCGGGACGCCTCAGTACGCAGCTCCGGAGCAGTGGACCTCTGGCGTCGCCACGCCCGCAAGCGATTGGTACGCGTTCGGTATTCTGCTCTATGAGGCTGTCTGCGGCCGGCGCCCCTTTGAAGGTAGCACGGAGCACCTGTTCGAGCAGAAGTGTCGGGGGCTCTCGGGGCTTGAACCGACGCAACTGGAAGTCGGTCATGCCGACCTGGCCGAGCTTGCGATGGCGCTCCTCTCCCCGGAACCCGACCAGCGCCCCTCTGGTGCGGATGTGCTGGAATGTTTCCAAGCGGATATTCCTGCAGTGGCCGAGGCTCAAGAGCCCTTCGTTGGAAGAGCTGTAGAGCTGCAGCAGTTGGAGGCGGGGCTCGAGCGACGGCAGGGGATAATCTGGATCGAGGGCCAGAGCGGTATCGGAAAGACCGCGTTGGTGGAGCATTGGCTGTCCACCTTGGGCGGGGGAGCACTAGTGCTCAGGGGCTTCTGCTACGACACGGAGTCGATTCGCTTCAAGGCGCTCGACGGCGTGTTTGATGATCTGGCGAACTACTTGCGGCGCCTACAGGAGCCAATCGCGGCGCGAATAACACCACGCGATCCTTCCGCCGCCGCCGATTTGTTTCCCGTTCTGCGTAGGGTGAAATCGTTCTCGCGGGACTCAAGCTCCGAGCTTGATCGCGAGTTTCGTTTCGCGCGTGGAGTCGAAGCGCTTCGTGACCTGCTCCAGGGGGTCGGAGGGTACACGTCCCTCGTCATCTTCATCGATGACCTGCATGCGATTGACAGCGACGGCGCACGCTTGCTTCAGCTTATCTGTGCCGGGCAGGACTCACCGCGCATGCTCGTCGTTGCCACGGTACGCAGTGACCTGGCGGGGAATGTGCAAGAGTTGAAGGCGGAGCTCGAGCGTCGCTGTGCTGCGTTTTCCACGATGACTCTTCGTGCGCTAGCGCCTTCGGCGTGTAGCGAGCTCGCCAGTCGGTTGCTGGTTGGAAGGAACCTTCCGCAGACCGGTGAGGCCGCGATTGTGCGGGAGTCCCTCGGTGTTCCCGGGTTCGTGCGTGAACTCGTGGACAGCATTGAAGCGCACGCACCCGTCGCACCCTCGCTTGATCGCGCGCTGCAGAGACGCATCAGTCGGTGCTCGCCCCCCGCCCAGCGTCTCCTCCAGGGGCTTGCATTGTTTGGTGCCCCGATTGCCGAGCGGATTTGCCTGGACCTCGCCCGCGATCCGCGAGCTCTGGACGAGGTAGTAGACTCCAGCTTGGTGCGGTCTACGGCGGGCTCGCCCCGCGGACTGGGAATTCGCCATGACCGCATCGCGCTTGCTGTTGTCTCCGGCATGCCCACGCAGCTGTGCCGCGAGCTCCATGGGGAGCTTGCGGTGTTGCTCAGTTGCCACGCGCCTGAGAGCGTGGGCGAAATTGCACGCCATTATCGGCTGAGCGGCAATCGCGCCGCCGCGCTGCGGTGCAGTCGTGACGCCGCGCACGCCGCGGAGGATAATCTCGCCTTCTTGCGCGCTGCGGAGTGCTACGGCGTGGCGGTCGAGTGCACGGACGAGCCTCAGGTTCGATCAGAGCTGCTCGAGCGCAGAGGGCATGCGTTTCAACTGGCCGGGCAGCCCGGCCTTGCTTCTCGCGCCTTCCTGGACTCCGCGCGGTTGTCTGGAAGCGTTGCCTTGCGGATTCATGCGGCGGGGCAGATGATGCTGAATGGCGAGCTTGGGCGAGGCTTCGCGGCACTGCATCCCATCCTCGATGACGTCGGGATTCAACTCCCCGAGCGCGGAGCTGCGGGTATTGCTCAGGCGATCAACATCGGAGCTGAACTGGCGGCAAAGGGGTACGACTTCACTCCCAAAACTCCCGCTGAGCTAGACCATCGCGACGTTCGACGGGTGGAGGTCCTCATGACCCTGGCTTGGAGCTTGCCATTTCACGATGTGCTTGCTCTGCCCATCTCGGCGCTGGCGTTCAAGCACGCCCTCGATCTTGGGGATGTCTCCCTGATTCAGGCCGCTGCTGGGCTGTATGTACACAACCATTCGCCGGTACTCACGCTCCTCCCGGGAGTCGCGACTGCCCCGCTCGAGCTGTGTCGCCGTCTCTCTCCGCTCTTGGGACAAAAGGCAACCCCTTGGCTCCGGATGGCCGAAGCTGCGGTTCACCTGTTCCGCGCGGAGCACGCCCAAGCTCTCGCGCACTTTGAATGGGTTGGGGAGTGTGCCGAGTTTCGACATCGGGACAGTTCCCGTGCGGCGTCGCTGATGACTCGGGCCGCGCACCTCACGGACTTGCGGGACGTACTCGATAAGCTCCCACGCTGGAGTCGAGATGCGGAGCTTCGCGGGGCCTACTTTTTACAGGGGACGATTGCCCTGTTCTCCACGCCATTCTGGCTAGCGGCTGATCGGGTTCAGGCCGCTCGTCAGAGCGTCGCGCGGGCGCGGGCCCACGACGTTGAGTCCGATGTGGTTCAGGTCATCACGGCGCTTCAGGAACTCAAGGTCGAGATCTACACTGGGGGCGACATCGACAGCACTCGGCGGCGTGTGGACGCTCTGGTGCAGAACAGCCCAGTCATGTCATCCACGTATATCGCTGGTGTTTACCGCGCGTTGTGCGCCGCGGCACTTCTCGTGGGGCCGGAGCCGAACGTTGACCAAGTGGCGTATGAACTTGATGCGCTGGCTGCCCTGCCCCCTACGAGTGGACCGCGCAGCATCGGTCTCTCCGCCGCGCTGCACGCACATGGGGCGGGGCCGAAGGCGGCGGAACGCGCGTGGCGTGATGCGATCGCGCAGCTCGAGGAAATTGATTCCCCAGTCTACCTCGCTCACGCGCGCTTTCAGCTCGATCGCGTGCGCTTTGGGGCGCGCGCGGAAGGGCGCCAAGCGCACCGCGATCTGCTCGAACTGGGCGTTGCGAATCCACGCAGCCACGCGCGGTTGCTGCTCGGGGTGGGTGACTAGATGCTGGGTGAAAGCAGCCAGCCGACTGAGGGTAGCCCCGTACAGTCCGCCGGTTGACCGAGGGGAGCGCAAACTCCAATACACTGGTAGTACCCTGTGGAAACGCCTGGAAAAGGACAGGCGAGAGTTTTGCAACTCGAGGAAGTGGACAACCCACCGCCGCAGCCTGGGGCCGCCTGATAGACCTGAACTTCGGTCCCGTTGATTTCCGTGCGGGTAATGCCGCTGCCTTTGACGGCGACCGTCCGCGAGCTCCCAGAACCGCTGATCGAGATGCCGGTGCCAGCGGAGAGATTCGTGAGGCCGGCGTCAGCGCTGCACGTCGGGACGCCGGACGCGCTAATGCCTCGCAAGTAGGAGCCAGAGCTGCAGGAAGCGGTCAGGGCCCGCTGATAGCTCGCCGGTCCAAGGCCGCCCAGCGCTGCTGCGTCGTCAGCGCTGCTCGCGACGCTGGCGAAGTCTGCTTCGGCAGCGTGTAACGCGTAGGGGACGGAGCCAATAGCGCTGCGAGGCGATAGCACCTCCGCGTTGATCTGGACCTCCAACCAAAGCGGAGTGCCATCGAATATCGCGGCACTGAGGGGCTGACCCGCCGTGCCGAGATCAGCCAACACCAAGCCGTTCGCTGCGGTGGTGGTGTGCGTCTCTGTCCAGACCTGGCTGCCGTTCGTCTCAGCGTCGAAGAGGCGGAAGGTGATGCTGATCGCGCCATCCACTGGACCAGCCGCAGTGGTAAGGCTACCCGAGAACGGCAGGCTCGTAGGCACCTGTGCCGCCGAGGTGCGAGCGAACGAGGCGCTTAGCGCTAGTGCGACCAGCAGAGGGGTTCGTTGGATGTTGAACAGTGACATGCGTGCTCCTCTCGGATGTCTGACCCGAGAATTGTTTCCCTAAGGATTTGACCTGGGTGCCGCGCATTCAAGCGAGTGCGTAGCGCTGCTGCCCGTGCGTTGATGTAGCGGCCGACCTAGCTGAAAGCTCAGTCGGTAGCTCGTGCCAGTCGAAAGACCCGAAGCGCCGGATAACTCGCTGGGCGCGGTCGACGTGCCACTCACGGCACCCACGCCAGCGGTTGCGCCCGTACCAGCGGTTCCGCCAGTGGCTCCCGTGCCGCCACTGCCGCTTGTGCCGCCGCTGCCCGCGGTTCCGGCGCTGCCGCCAGAGCTGCTGCCGCCTTGGGCCCCAAGACCTCCCGAGCCGCCGGTGAGCATCCCGGCGGCGCCGCCTTGGCCAGCGCTCGCGCCTGTTCCTGCAGCGCCAGCGGCTCCGCTCGTTCCTCCACTCTGCGTCTGGCCTGTCGCGCGCTCTTCCGCGCCACAGGCGCTGAGGACCAGGCTCAAGCCGAGAGCTACCCAAAACGTTCGCAACATGGACATGCCCGCTCCGCGCTGGGTGTTCCGCCAACGCTTACGGGTAGAGACGAGTCGTCTCGGGTGTGATCAAGAAAACGCACACGCTAGAATTCACCAGGTGGAGCGGGCTGCGTTAGAGGCTGAGATCAGCGCCTTTCGGGAGGGTGGCGACCTACGCGGCGCATTGGAGGTCGCGCTGGCGGGCTATGGCCGCGAAATTTCCCGCTTCCTGCTGGTGCGGGTGGGTGACCCAGTCCTGGCGGCGGACGCCTACTCTCAGCTTACCGAGGATTTGTGGATCGGACTCCCCACGTTCGAAGGGCGTAGTTCGTTCCGGACTTGGATGTACGTTGTCGCGCGCAACGCAGCCACCCGGCTGCAACGAAGTCAGCGCTCCGAGTCAAAGCGGAGCGCTGATCTCTCCGAAGTGGCGGACCTCGCGGAGCGAGCCCGCAGCGAGACCTTGACGTTTCTCCGTACGGAATCGAAAGAGCGGTTAGCGAAGCTGCGGAAGGAACTCGAACCTCTGGACGAACAGCTGTTAATGCTGCGTGTCACCCGGGGCCTAGAGTGGAACGAGGTGGTTGCCATCCTCGAGGGGAGTGTGGAACTCGACAGCGAACACCAGCGGCGTTTGGCCGCTCGCTACCGCCAGCGCTTCCGTGCGTTGAAGAACAGGTTGAAAGCCGAGTTGAGCGGGTGAGGTTTGTACCGCTGCTGATACTGGCCGTCGGCTGTGCGGTGCCGGCGATGGCCTGTGGGTGCGAGAGGCGGGCTCCGTCACGCGCGGCACCTCGACCGGCTGTGGCGAGCGCGCCTCACCCCCAAATCCAGGAGCCTCGAGTTCAAGACGCCGGCAGTGACGTTCAGGAGATCACGCCTGCATCGAAGACGCCCTCAGCGCCCAAGCCGCTGCAGGCCGACAACGAGTTTCAGACGCTCAGTGTGCCCGGCTATCGCGACGGCGTGATTGCGTTACCGCTCGGAATCATAGAGGAACGCCCGGTGTTGGTGGCGCTCCATGGCAACTACGATCGTCCTGAGTGGCAGTGCATGGTTTGGTCAGAGCTCATCCGGCACCAAGCCTTCGTGGTGTGTCCTCGAGGTGTGCCGCGTACCGACGCGCCCAAATCGGAAGACCGCTGGACCTACGGTGGGATCCCGGACACCCTGAAAGAGACCTACGCCGCGCTCGCAGCGGCTCGCGCCGCCTACCCCGAGTACGTCGACCCAGGTCCGGCGATGTTCACCGGCTTTTCGCTGGGAGCGATCTACGGGGTCCACGCCCTGGGCGCCGATGCGAAGAAGCGAGCCGCGTATGGGGCGGGGGAGGAACCACCGTTCGGTTATGCAGTTCTGGTGGAAGGTGGCTACCAAGGTTGGTACCCCGGGCGCGCGAAGCAGTTCCGCGCGGATGGGGCTCGGGGCGTGGTGTTCGGCTGCGGTCAGTACGCCTGCCGGGCCAAGGCGAATGGCCTCGTGAAGCTCCTCGAGCGCGCCGATCTGCGCGTCGGCGTTGGTTTTGGAGGCAACGTCGGCCACACCTACGACGGCCAGGTCGCTGCAGCCGTGGCGTCGCAGCTTCCAGCGATGTTCGGGGACGACCCGCGCTGGAAGCCCGTGGTGGACGCACTCTCAGCCGCCGAATCGCGCTGATTTCAGCCGCTTTCATGAACCCTTGAGCAGCGCTGATTGACTGACTCCACGACTCAATCTAAAACTGTTTTAGATGACGCGGTCGTAACGCTCACGTTGGAGGCTCGCCTTGAGTCAGATCCCTCTCGAGTTGGTGAACCTAGACCTAGCGCGCGAGCGCTATGGCACTGAAGTCGATGAGTACGCGCATTACTTCTACGCGACGGACCCGCTGGCCGATGCGGTGATCGACGACTTTGAGGAGCTTGGCTGGCAGCGCGGCTTCGAGATGCTGGCGCGGGCACTGGATCGCGGCATCGATGCCGTGGCGGACGCTCCAAAGAGCTTGCGAGCGCTTTTCCGTCAGGCGGACCGGGTTCCAGACTGGGTGGACTGGGAGCGGGTCGACCTCGGTGCGCGGACGTTTCAGCGCGGAGGCATCCACGCGAACGTCGTCCTCAGTGCTGTCAGCTTGATGGTGGCCTATCGCTCTTCGGTCGCGAACAAGCCCTTGCTCTTCACCCGAGCTCTGGAGCAAATGGCGCCTCGTCGCCTTGCGGAAACGGGTCGATTCGTCGTTGCTGTCTGTCAGGAGAATGGCCTCAGGCGCGATGCGGAGGGCTTCAAGCTTGCGATTCGTGTACGCCTGATGCACGCGAAGGTGCGGCATCTGATTCAACGCTCGCCCCGCTGGAACGCGGAGCGCTGGGGTGCGCCGATCAATCAGGCGAACATGGCCGGCACCACGATGCTCTTCTCCCTGGCGCTGGTCGATGGACTGCGCAAGCTCGGCTTCCACATCTCCTCCCGAGAGGGAGCCGCGGTGATGCACTTATGGCGCTACGCCGGGTGGTTGAGCGGCGTCGACGAACGCTTGCTGTTCGACGATGAAGATTCCGCGCGGCATTTGTATGAGCTGGGTTCGATGATCCAACCGGGCGCGGACGAGGGGGGTCGCGCTCTGGCGGCAGCGCTCAGTAGAGCTCCGCAGCTGCATGCGCGTAACCCGGTGGAGGCTGCCGTGGGTCGCGTCGTGGTGCGCTACATCGACGGCATGGCCTGGGCGCTCAACGGCGCTGACTTGGCCTCGGATCTCCGCATCCAACACAAGCACTGGCGTCACGCGATCCACCTCTCTCGGTTGATGATTCGCCCCCTCGAAGGCTTCCGCCGCACGTTGCCGTTTGGCTCCGAGCTGTTCGCCGCCTGGGGCAATCGCACCATGCACCACGGAATCGCCGTGCAACTCCGGGGGCTTGATGCGGATTTCAAGCCCCCGGTTCGCTTGCCGAGCGTGCCGCCACCGTCGGTGTTTCGCGCTGCCTGAGTCGGCGGCCGCCGTGAGGATTGTCGTCTGAGCGGACCAGCGCTAACCAGACGAGCGATGACCGACCGCAAGCTCAAGGTGATGACGGCCGTAGGCAGTGACAGGCCCGGGTTGGTGAAGGCGATCTCCGCCTTGATTCACGGTTCCGGCGCGAACCTCGAGGATAGCCGCATGGCCATTCTCGGCGGCGAGTTCGCCCTGGTTCTGCTCTACTCTGGGCCGACTGAAGCGCTGGATCGGGTTCAAGCGGGCACGGAGCCTCTGAGCTCGAAGCTCCAGCTGCAGTTCATCATCAAGGACACCGCGAGCCCGGCGGCGCGTCCCTATCGTTCCTACCGCTTGCGCGTGAGCGGCCTAGATCACCCCGGAATCGTTGAGCGGGTCACCGCGGTGCTCGCGCTGCGCGAGGTGAATGTGGAGTCTCTGGACACGCGGCTCGCACACCAGCCGATGACCGGCACACCGACCTTCGTGCTCGACGCCATCCTGCAGATCCCCCCGGAAGTAGCACTGGGTGAGCTACGCAAGGCGATGAATGAGCTGTGCGACGCCGCACAGCTTGATTTTCAGCTGGAAGCGCGGGTCTAGTAGATCCTCGCGGAAGAAGGCTTCGCGGGTTGAACCACGTCTGCTTGCTTGCCCGCCTCGATCGATTTTGGGGGTGAGGTCAGGCGTTCGTGCGCTGTACCGGCGCATCCATCAACTGAATCGCTGAGTGCACCAAGCTGCGCAGCTTGTCCTCGTCTCGAGCAAGCGGCCCCAAGTGCCCGTCCACCGCAAGGAACGCGAAGCCGTGCACAAGCGCCCAGGCGCCAAAGATCAGTGTTTCCTCGCGGACTCGCGCGGCGACGTTCGCTGCGCCTGCAACCAGCGCTTCACGTACCAGGGTAAACGCCGTGACAGCGCTGGCGGCGAGCTCGGCGTGCTCCGTGTTGCGCAGCACCCGGCGGCTGACCATCACGCGAAAATGAGAGGGATGAGTGGCTGCAAAGACGACGTACTCGACCCCCATTGCCTGAGCGACGGCCGTGGGGTGCTGCTGCTGGGCGGCTGCGGCTTGAAGGCGTTCAGCCAAGAGCTGAAAGCCTTCGGTCGCGATGGCCGCCAGCAGCGCCTCCTTGTCGGCGAAGTGGTGGTACGGCGCCGCGTCGCTGACGCCTGCGGCCTTGGCCGCTGCCCGCAAGGTGAATGCCTCGGGGCCAGTGATGTCGATCAGCTCCAGCGTCGCATCGAGCAGGGCGCGCCGCAGATCACCATGGTGATAGGTGCCTGCTTTCTTGCTCAGCGCGCGCTTCTTCGTTGTTGGCATGGAGTCTAGGTCGTGGAGAAACACCACGACTGATCGCAAGCAAAGACACATCGCCCCCAACCCGGTGATAGAGCGCGGCTAGCCGTCAGCTCGGAGGTCTATTGGGGATATGACTCTAGCGTTTTGTCGCTCGCGTGCATCGCGGAATGTGAGGCGGCGAGCGCGCGGTTCGAGAGGTCGAGGGAGCCTCGGTTGTGCCCCGAGGCAGGCGGTGTGAGTGACGCTCTGATTCGGCTGAGTTGCCGCGGAGCCACTCGCGGGCACCCCCGTGCGGGCCGTCGTGAACGCCTGAACAGGCCTTTTCAAAGCACCTCACCCCCGATCGATAAACTCCTGAGATCCATATGGATTTCGAAGTGGCGAGAGCGCTGTCCGAGGCCAAAAACGTTGTTTTGAGGGCGCTTGCCCGGCTCTGCTTGACAGGAGGCCCGCCGCAAGTACCCTTCCGCTCCCCCGCAGCCCGGGATCTATTTTCTTGGCTGTGGAGCGCCTTCGAAGCGCACGACCCTGCAGTCGGGTTCGCGCGCCGGGCTCTTCGAGTCAGGGTGCGAACCAAACCCAGTTCCTAATCAGTGGCTCTCGCCACGACGCAGCAGGCCAATGCCCACTATTCAACAGCTCATTCGCAGCGGACGCAAAGCCGCCGCCGCCAAGACGGACTCGCCGGCACTCAAGTCGTGCCCGCAGAAGCGCGGCGTTTGCACCCGCGTGTACACGACGACCCCCAAGAAGCCGAACTCGGCTCTGCGCAAGGTGTGTCGCGTGCGTCTCACCAACGGGATGGAAGTCACCAGCTACATCCCCGGTGAAGGACACAACCTCCAGGAGCACAGCGTCGTGCTCATCCGTGGCGGTCGTGTGAAGGATCTTCCGGGTGTGCGCTACCACGTGGTGCGCGGCACGCTCGACGCTTCGGGCGCTTCTGGTCCGAGCAGCACCAACAAGGCCAACCGTAACCGCAAGCGTTCCAAGTACGGCGTCAAGCGCCCGAAGTCCTGAGGTCAGACCAATGCCCCGTAGGCGCGAAGTTCCCAAGCGGAAAATCACCCCCGATCCCAAGTACAAGGACAAGCTCGTCGCGAAGTTCATGAACGCCCTGATGCTCGACGGAAAGAAGAGCACCGCAGAAGGCATCATGTACGGCGCGTTCGACATCATCGAAGCCCGCTTCAAGCAGGATCCGTTGGAGGTGTTCCGCAAGGCGCTCGACAACGTGAAGCCCCGCCTCGAGGTGAAGAGCCGTCGCGTCGGTGGTGCCACCTACCAGGTTCCGGTCGAGGTTCGCCCCGAGCGTCGCGTTGCTTTGGCGATGCGCTGGCTGGTCGGCTTCTCCCGTAGCCGCGGGGAAAAGACCATGCGTGAGCGCCTGGCCGCTGAGTTCGTGGATGCGAGCCAGCTGCGTGGTGGCGCCGTCAAGCGTAAGGACGACACCCACAAGATGGCCGACGCCAACAAGGCGTTCGCTCACTACCGCTGGTAGTCGCTCAGTCTTTTCGAGACGAAACCTTTTTCGAGTTCAGGAGTCACCGCGAGGCGATGCGTCAGCTCACATAAGGATCGGGTTACGAGATCCGTCGGCAAGAGCCGACCCTCCGAGGAGCCAGCACTTTCGAGTGCCCCGGGGGAGCTAGCCAAGAGCTAGTCACGATTGGCGTACCCCGAACCCCTTCTAGGCGAGGACCTTCCGTGTCCACGTGCTCTTCAAGAAAGCGAAGAGCCGAGCCTAGAGGGGGTTTCGTCCGTTACGAGCCCAAAACACAAACCTCACGGAAACACCGAACTACACCGACTCCCTCCGAACGCAGCAGCAACCCAGCATGGCACGCGAGTTTCCTCTAGAGCGCACCCGAAACATCGGGATCATGGCGCACATCGACGCGGGTAAAACCACGACGACGGAACGCGTGCTGTTCTACACCGGCATCACCCACAAGATCGGTGAGGTGCATGACGGCGCTGCGACCATGGACTGGATGGAGCAGGAGCAGGAGCGCGGCATCACGATCACCAGCGCTGCGACCAACTGCTTCTGGACGCCCACGGAGGGCAGCGGACCGCTGAGCGGCCAAGAGCACCGCATCAACATCATCGACACGCCCGGCCACGTCGACTTCACCATCGAGGTGGAGCGCTCCCTGCGCGTCTTGGATGGTGCCGTCGCGGTGTTCGATGGCGGTAACGGCGTCGAGCCCCAGAGCGAGACGGTGTGGCGTCAAGCGGATCGCTACAACGTGCCGCGCATCGCGTTCATCAACAAGATGGACAAGATGGGCGCTGAGTTTCAGATGAACCTGGACTCGATGAAGGAGCGCCTTGGCACGGTGCCCGTCCCGATCCAGTGGCCAGTCGGTGAAGCCGACCAGCACCGCGGTATGGTCGACTTGATCCGCATGAAGGCGGCCATCTTCGACAACGAGACCCTCGGAGCCAGCTTCGAGTGGACAGATATCCCCGCGGATCTCCAAGACAAGTGCGCAGAGATGCGCGAGGCGATGATCGAGGCCTGCGCAGACGTCGATGACGCGATCATGGAGAAGTTCTTGGAGGGCGGCGCCGATGCCATCTCCGAGGCTGAAATCCACGCTGCCCTGCGCAAGGGCACCATCGACTTCAAGTTCGTGCCGGTCCTTTGCGGATCCGCCTTCAAGAACAAGGGCGTGCAGCTGTTGCTAGACGCGGTGGTCAACTACCTCCCGTCACCCGCTGACTTGCCCCCGGTCGAAGGCACCGACCCCAAGAACGAAGAGAAGAAGCTGACTCGTGCCGCGAGCGACGACGCTCCGTTTGCCGCGTTGGCCTTCAAGATCGTCAACGACCCCTTCGGCAACCTGACCTTCTTCCGCGTCTACTCCGGCAGCGTCTCGAGTGGCACCGCGGTCTACAACGTCGCGCGCGGCAAGCGCGAGCGCATCGGGCGCATCCTGCGCATGCACGCCAACAAGCGCGAAGAGCTCAAGCAGTGCTTCGCCGGCAACATCTACGCTGCCGTCGGTCTGCGTGACACGCGCACGGGTGACACCCTCTGCGACGAGAAGCACCCCATCCTGCTGATGCCGATGACCTTCCCTGATCCGGTCATCTCCATCGCCATCGAGCCCCGCAGCCAAGCCGACGTCGACAAGCTCGGCATCAGCCTGCAGAAGCTCGCCCAGGAGGATCCCTCCTTCCGCACCTTCACCAACGAAGAGACCGGTCAGACCATCATCGCCGGGATGGGTGAGCTCCACCTGGAAATCCTGGTGGATCGCCTGCGCCGCGAGTTCAAGGTCGAGGCCAATGTCGGCAAGCCCGAGGTGGCCTACCGCGAGGCGATCTCCAAGGCGGTCGAGGCGGAAGGCAAGTTCGTTCGCCAGTCTGGCGGTCACGGCCAGTACGGCCACGTCAAGATCAAGCTCGAGCCACTGCCTCGCGGAACTGGTTTCCAGTTCGAAAACGGCATCGTTGGCGGCATCATCCCCAAAGAGTTCATCCCCTCGATCGAGAAGGGCATCCGTGAAGCCATGGGGCGCGGCGTGCTGGCTGGCTTCGAGCTGGTCGACGCGAAGGCGACGCTCTACGACGGCAGCTTCCACGAAGTGGACTCGTCGGGCCCGGCGTTCGAGATCGCCGGCTCGATGGCATTCCAGGACGGTGCGAAGCGCGCTGGGCTCCACCTGCTCGAGCCCGTCATGAAGGTCGAGATCGTCACTCCCGAGGACTACATGGGAGAGGTGATCGGGGACGTAAACTCTCGTCGCGGTCAGATTCAGGGCATGAATCAGCGCGGCGCGAACACACAAATCATCACTGCACTAGTTCCCCTCGCGACCATGTTCGGGTACGCGACGGACCTGCGCAGCAAAACTCAAGGTCGCGCGACTCACTCGATGCAGCTGGAAGGCTACGAGGCAGTTCCGGGACCGGTTCAAGAAGAAATCGTCGCGAGAGTTCGCGGCCACTGAGAGCGAGGAAGTCATGGCGAAGGAGAAGTTCGTACGCAAGAAGCCCCACGTGAACGTCGGCACCATCGGTCACATCGACCATGGCAAGACGACGACCACGGCGGCACTGCTGAAGGTCCAGGCAGACAAGGGTCTGGCGCAGCCGATCAGCTACGGCGACATTGCCAAGGGCGGCATCGTTCGCGACGAGACGAAGACGGTGACCATCGCGGTTAGCCACGTGGAATACGAGTCTCCGATTCGTCACTACGCCCACGTCGACTGCCCCGGTCACGCGGACTACATCAAGAACATGATCACCGGCGCGGCGCAGATGGACGGCGCGATCCTGGTGGTGAGCGCAGTCGACAGCGTGATGCCGCAGACCCGCGAGCACGTGCTCTTGGCGCGTCAGGTAGGTCTGAACCACATCGTCGTGTTCTTGAACAAGTGCGATGCGGTCGAGGACGAGGAGATGCTGGAGCTGGTGGAGATGGAAGTCCGCGAGCTGCTCAGCAAGTACCAGTTCCCGGGCGACGACGCCGCGGTGGTGAAGGGCGCTGCTCTTCCCGCGCTGCAAGGCGAGGCGAAGTGGGTCGACACGATCACGGAGCTCGTGCAGGCGCTGGATGACAACATCCCGGAGCCGGTCCGCGAGATCGACAAGCCGTTCCTGATGGCGATCGAAGACGTGTTCTCGATCAAGGGCCGCGGCACCGTGGCGACGGGTCGTATCGAGCGTGGCGTGATCAAGGTGAACGAAGAGGTCGAGATCATCGGCTTCGCGGACACCCGCAAGACGGTCGTGACCGGCGTGGAGATGTTCCGTAAGTCGATGGACTCTGGCCAAGCTGGCGACAACGTCGGCTGCCTGCTCCGCGGCATCGACAAGGACGAGATCGAGCGTGGTCAGGTTCTGGCCAAGCCGGGTTCCATCACGCCCCACACCAAGTTCATTGGTGAGGTGTACGTGTTGAAGAAGGAAGAGGGCGGACGTCACACGCCGTTCTTCACGAACTACCGCCCGCAGTTCTACATCCGCACGACGGACGTGACTGGCGCGGTGAAGCTGCCCGAAGGCGTGAAGATGGTCATGCCGGGCGACAACATCACGATGGACATCGAGCTGATTGCGCCCGTCGCGTTGGAGGAGCAGATGCGCTTCGCCATTCGTGAAGGCGGCCGCACCGTCGGCGCTGGTGTCGTCACGAAGATCGTCGAGTAATCATGGCTGACAACAAGATCCGAATCCGCCTGAAGGCGTTCGACCACCAGCTGCTGGACAAGTCCACCACGGACATCGTCGACACCGCGCGTCGCACTGGCGCGCGCGTGGCTGGCCCCATCCCGCTCCCGACGGCCATCCGTCGTTACACCGTCCTCCGCGGACCGCACGTGGACAAGAAGTCCCGCGAGCAGTTCGAGGTCCGGACCCACAAGCGTCTGATCGACATCCTCGATCCGACCCCCCAAACCGTTGACGCCCTAATGAAGCTCGATCTTTCGGCAGGCGTGAACGTCGAGATCAAAGGCTGAGGACGCCATGAAGATAGACGTCTTTAACCTCAAGCGTGAGAAGGTTGGCGAGCTCGAGCTAGCGGACGAAGTGTTCGCAGCCGACGTGAAGGAGCACCTGTTGCACGAAGTTGTCGTGTCGCAGTTGGCCTCTCGCCGTGCCGGCACGCATGCGGCAAAGGAGCGCTCCGCGGTGAGCGCTTCGAAGAAGAAGGCTTACAAGCAGAAGGGCACTGGTCGTGCTCGTCACGGTCAGATCAGTGGCCCCACCTTCGTTGGTGGTGGTCGCGCTCACCCCCCGCGTCCTCAGGACTGGAGCCATCGCCCGCCGCGTCGCGTTCGCGCGAGCGCGCTGAAGAGCGCTCTGAGCCTGATCGCCAAGGAAGGCCGCTTGGTCATCGTCGACGAGATGAAGCTCGACGAGATCAAGACCAAGGCTCTCGCTGGCGTGCTGGATGCGCTCAAGGCCCCGACCAAGACGCTGATCGTCGACGACAAGGGCAACACCAACCTCCAGCTGTCGATCCGCAACATGGAGTCGAACCAGTTCCTGCCCCCCGAGGGCGTGAACGTGTACGACCTTCTGCGGCACGACACCCTGGTGGTGTCTAAGGACGCGGCCAAGGCACTCGAGGCCCGTTGCATTGGGAGCAAGTCATGAACCTGGCCCCTGAGCACATCATCAAGCGCCCCATCGCTCTGACCGAGAAGGCGGCTCGCCTCAAGGAGGACAACAAGGTTGTCTTCGAGGTGGCCCTGGGCGCGAACAAGATTGAAATCAAGAAGGCCGTCGAGGCGCTGTTCGATGTCGAAGTCAAAGACGTCAACACCCTGATCCAGCGTGGCAAGGTCAAGCGCATGGGTCGTCGCACCGCGAAGCGCCGGAACTGGAAGAAGGCGATCGTCACCCTGCGTGAAGGTCACGACATCCAGTTCTTCGACGAGTCGGAAACCGCCGATCAGGACGAGGAATAGACCGATGGGAATCCGTAAGAGCAAGCCGACGTCCCCTGGCCGTCGCTTCTACACGGTGAGCGACTTTGCCGACGTCACCCGTGACGAGCCCGAGCGCAGCCTGCTGGCTCCCGGCTCCAACACCGGTGGCCGCAACAACTACGGGCGCGTTACCTCGCGTTTCCGTGGGGGTGGGCACAAGCAGCGTTACCGCATCATCGACTTCAAGCGCCGCAAGGTGGGCGTGCCCGCGGTCGTGGCTCACATCGAGTACGATCCCAACCGCACCGCTCGCATCGCGCTCCTGCACTACGCGGACGGCGAGAAGGCGTACATCCTGTGCCCCGATGGGCTCAAGCAGGGTGACACCGTCATCTCCAGCCGCAACGCGGACATCCGCCCCGGCAACTCGCTGCGCCTGCGGGACATCCCCGTTGGCACCGCGATCCACAACCTCGAGCTCCGCAAGGGCAAGGGTGGCCAGCTGGTCCGCTCCGCCGGTGTGGCCGCTCAGTTGATGGCGAAGGACGGCGAGTACGCTCAGGTGAAGTTGCCCTCTGGCGAGGTGCGTCGTGTTCACCTGGAGTGCCGCGCCACCGTGGGCACGGTGTCGAACTCCGAGCACCAGCACGTCAACCTCGGCAAGGCCGGGCGCGCGCGTTGGCTCGGGCGTCGTCCCCACAACCGCGGCGTTACGATGAACCCCGTCGATCACCCGATGGGTGGTGGTGAAGGCCGCACCAGCGGTGGTCGTCACCCCTGTTCGCCCTGGGGCCAGCTTGCTAAGGGCCTCAAGACTCGCAAGAACAAGCGGACCGACGTGATGATCGTCAAAGGCAGGAAGCAGAAGTAATGCCCCGTAGCGTAAAGAAGGGTCCGTTCATCGACGGACACCTGATGAGGAAGATCCAGGAGGCGGTCGAGGCCAACTCCAAGAAAGTGATCAAGACCTGGTCTCGCCGCTCGACCATCTACCCCGAAGCGGTGGGCCTGACCTTTGCCGTCCACAACGGCCGTAAGTTCGTTCCGGTGTTCGTCACCGAGAACATGGTGGGTCACAAGTTCGGCGAGTTCGCGCCGACTCGTACCTTCAACGGCCACGCGGGTGACAAGAAGAAGAAGGGCCGCTGAGCTCTTCCTTCCAATATCCGCAAAGAAAAAAGCCTCCAGGAGACTGGAGGCTTTTTTCGTTTGTTGGCGGGGAATTACAGGAGAAGCCGTTACTGGTTGCTGGACAAGCACTCGGTGTAGCACTGGAGCGTCCGACACTCCTCGTACATCGAGTACGCGAGACTGTCGGAACACGTGGGATCCCACCCCAGCAAGCACTCGCGGCAACGTGCATTGTCCACGCAGTGCATCAGTCGACGGCAACAGCGTTGCTCCACGCAGTCGGAACACGTGGTGGGGGTGAGCACGGCGGAGCAATCAAGTCCAGCGCTCTCAATATTGCCGCCGGGGTCCGTACCCGCTCCTTGTGGCGCCGGGAGCCACTTCAACGGGAACGGCTCATCACAGACGTCCTCGGGACACTTGATCTCCCAATATTGGTTCGGACCCCAGCACCAAACGGTGTCGTCTTCGCGCACTGCGCATGTGTGCGCGGCGGCCTGCGAAGAGACCACATGCTTCACTCCACTGAGCTTGATCACCGGACCAGGCAGGTAGTGGTCGAAATAGTCCTCGTCACCTCTCCCCAGAACCCCTCTCGAGCCGTGACCCCAGCAGAAGACAGAACCCTGCTCAGTAACTGCACACGAGTGGCGCGAGCCGATTCCGAGTTCGCTCACCGGGGGTAATCCGTACACCGCCTTGGGCTCGATGCAGTTGTCAGAGCCGCACCAGTCGTCATTGTCCAACCAAGGATACCCAAGCTGCCCGTATCTGTTGTCCCCCCAGCACCAAACGCTCTTGTCGAACCTTAGTGCGCAGGCGTGGCTGGCTCCGAAGTCCAAGGCCTTGACGCTCTTCAGTTGCGGTACGGGTGTGGCGTCGACGCCGTCGCGCCCCCAGCAGGTCAGGGTCCCATCTGTCTTGAGCCCACACGTGAACCAACTCCCGGGTTCGAACTGCTTGAAACCTTGCCCTACGGAAGTGGCAACCTTGATCTCGTCAGCGGTGTCATTGGGATCTACTTCGCCGTGGTCATTCTCTCCCCAGCAGTACCCCTCTCCGCTGGTGTCTATCGCACAGAACTGCGCGAAACCTGCCAGGGACACCACGCCTCGCAGCTCCGCACCGCTCGGCTTGAGTACTCGGTTGAACTTCGTGTCGTACCAGTACTGACACCCCACGGAACCGTCCTCCGCATAGATGACGCACGCGGCATTCACGCCAAGAGCAATGTCGCTGATAAGTCCGCCGACGCTTAGCGGCTTGTTGCAGATGAGTGTGCCTTGGTCGGTGACAGCACAGGTGTATTCGCCGCCGACTCTAAGCTTCACGATGTTTGGAACTGTTTGGGTGCCCCCAGAGCCGCCAGACGCTGCTTGACCGGTTGTTCCAGCGTCGCCGCCGCTCCCTGTGCTGCCAACCGCTCCGGTGCCTCCCTGAGCGCCAGCGTCGGTCGTGTTCGTTCCGCCAGCGTCCGGGTCATCCGATGGCAAGACCGGGTCCGGATCTCCCCCGCACGCAAGGGTCGCGACAACTACGACGAGGATGGGACCGAGCAGCGCAGTACGCATGGCTTACCAGCGTACATCATCCCTGGAATCCGTGTCGGCCTGATTGGTAGCCGCGCGGTCGCGTTTTGCGATTGCTCCCAACGGGCTTAGGTCCCGCGGCTGCGACCTCCAGCGGGATGTCATTGCGACGCGCTGTGCTGGCTCGGCACGTTGCGCGTCCAAACCGCTGTCTGCTTGGAGGTGTACAGCAGCTTGCCTGCCTGTTCGAAGCGGAAGCTGTAGCGACCAAATGTCTGGCCTCGCACCGACTTCACTTTGTCTGCGACCAGCTCGAGCTCGATGGGAGGACCAATTTCCCCGAGGTTACGAAAGCTGGCCTCGTGGATGTGTGTGCCAAAGCCAACCCAACCTTCGGTCATTTTCAGTCCGAGCCCGTACACCGCGTGGATGTTTCCCAGCGTGCCCGTGATCTGAATCATCAGAATCCCAGGCACATGCTTTGGCTGACCGGGCCACGGCTTTTGGGCGGCAACGACGGCGCCCATCTTCGAAGTGTCCGTGATGGCGCGCACGCGCTCTTTCGTTACTTCAAGAACGTCGTCCACGTACCACTGGTCGGGGGTGTACAGACTCTCGACCTCGAAATCGTCGGGCATTGCCATGGCGGCGAGAGTTGCGCCCAAGTGGCGCCGAAAATCAAGCCCGAGGGCGCTGCAGAACAGGACGCACTGGGACAGGACGCAACAGAGCCTCGGCGCACTAGAACAGCGGCAGCACATCGACCGCTTGATCAACGGCGAGGGGCTGCCCAACAGCAGTGGGCGTGCGAACCTCGGGGCCGCAGTAGCCGTACCCGGTATCTCCGTACCAGCACAGGCACTGGGAGTTCCCGCAGTAGTTCAGGGGGTCGAACTCCAGCGTCGCGTCATACAGGTGATACCCTGCGGAAACTGGCCCGTAGAGGTAACGCGCAAACCAGTTCTCGTTCGCTGGAACTTCATCCTGGGCGTAGACCAGCACCGCAGGTGCGATGTACGCGACCTGTGACGTCAGCTGCTGATAGTCGAGGACCTGTCCCACGCCAGGGTACAGCGCCACGATGCTCGTCGGCACGACCCTAGGGCCGCCTTTCTCATACTCGTCGCCCCATATCTCGGCGACTTCAAACGCTCCGCGAGGCGGCGCCGGGACCTGCAGCGTGAACGTACCGCCCCCTCCGGCAGCGGGAACGATCGGGGCCCGTGCGCCGATGAAGGGCACGTCCTGCTCACAGCCCGCGTTCTCCGGGTGGGCGCTCGAGCCAGCGCGGAACACGACCGCCACGTCGCCGTCCTCGAGGGGAGTGGTTCCGCTGAGCGTCAACACTGGCGCCCCGGGTGTTGCCTCCCAGGCGCAGACCGCGGCTGTTTCCGTGCCTGAACTTCCGGGGAGTCCTACGTCGCCCTGACCATCCCCGGCATCGCTTCCGCACCCAGCGGCAAACAACAAGCTGGAAGTAGCGGCCACACCAACGACTAGCTTCACCATTCCGTCAGAATAGCGTGAGGTCAGGGGCTCCGTCACTCACGCCGAGGGCACCCGCGTTGGTTCAGTCGTTGGAAGTACGTACTTGTGGGACCGCATGGCATCGCTTTTGGAGTTACACGTTCGGCGCTGCTGACTTCGTGGAGCAGTTCTGTTCGCGGATCAGTTCTTTGGCTTGTGAGTGGCTTGCTGAGGCTATGCGCCTCAGTTTAGCGCCTCTTGTGCCGTCTCCGGCTCGACCTCCGGCGCTTCCGGGCGGCTCTGAGCACTGCTCTTTCGGTAGCCAAGGCGATAGATCGCCTTTACGAGATGCATGCTCAGCGCAGGTGCGGCGCGACGGAGCCAATCGGTGACGTGAGCCTCGAGCCCAATCATCTGCCGCTGACGTCCATGGCGGATGGCTTTTACGATGTACTTCGCTGCTCGGGAGGGCGGCATACCCTGGCTCTCGAAGCGGTCAACCACCTTGGCCCGCTGGTACTCCTCTCCGGCGCTCATGCGACCAGCGCGCACGATGTTCGTTGCGATCATCCCGGGATGCACCGAGGTGACTCCGATTCCCAGCGGGCTCAGCTCAACCCACAGCGACTCGGTGAACCCACGCACCGCAAACTTGGTGGCGCAGTACGCGGTCTGCGTTGGGATCCCCGTGAGTCCAAACATGCTCGAAATGTTGACGATGTGGGCTTCGTCCGCGCGCTTGAGGTGCGGGAGGAACAGCTTGCAGCCGTACACGACGCCCCAGAAGTTGATCCCGACCAGCCACTCATAGTCACTCAAACTCTGCTCATCGAACGCCGACGTTGCCGCAACCCCCGCGTTGTTGATCAAGATGTTCACGCCCCCGTGGGCAGCGATCACCTCCTCCACGAAGCGCTCCATTGCTTTCAGGTCAGCGACGTTCACTGCGTGGGTCGTCACGCGGACACCCAAAGCTTCGGCTTGTTTCCGTGCGGACTCAAGTCCGGCCTCGTTCAAGTCAGCGAGCGCCAGATGGCAGCCCGCGGCCGCGAGCTCAAGCGCCGTAGCGCGCCCGATACCGCTCGCTGCTCCGGTGATAACGGCGACCCTGCCTTTGAACTGCTTCATGTGGACATCATTCCCCGCTGGGCGCGAGTAGTCAGGCGGGTCAGTCCCCGCTCTCCGGAGTCTGGTTCGCTATCGAACCAGGGTCAATAGGCCTTGGGGTTGGGGGAGAGGGAACGCCGAACGGGGCAGAACGGCCCTACAAAACGCCGCGAGGCGCCCCGCAATCGGGACGCCTCGTTGGGGCTCGACCCACTATTGGGTCAGTTTGCGTCGTTGGTGGTTGGATCCGCGAGACAGGCGTTGAAGTCGTCGGTGCAGTTGCCGGTGCCCGCGTTGAAGCAGTAGGCGATCTTCTCCTGGGCATCGAGCGTGTAGCCGTTGATGACTGCCTCGCAGGTGGTCTGCAGGCCGGCGCATCCCGCCTCGTAGTCGGCGCAGGTCGCGTCTTGGAACTGCAACTCACAGGCGTTCCCGAAGGCCGCTCCGTAGCAAGCGTCTGCTGCGGTGTCGTGACTCGCGCTGCAGGCATCACCGCTGATTGCGTCGAGGCAGTTGTAGACCGACTCGAACACACCAGGACGCCCGTACAGCTTGGTGTACGCGCAGACGACGTTGCCATAAGCCGACACGGTGTTGCCGTTGTCGTCGCACTGGGTCGCCGCGTAGGCCAGGTTGGCGCAGTCCGGCGTGGTAGTGGCGGTGTCATCCAAACACACCGCGCCACCGGTTCCACCGGTGCCACCCGTGGTGCCGCCAGTGCCGCCCGTGGTCGTACCTGCGGTGCCGCCGGTCGCGCCAGCCGAGCCGCCGGTTGCACCGGTGCCGCCCGTCGCGCCGCCTGTTCCCGCGGTGCTGCTTCCGCCGGTTCCCGCGGTTCCACCCGTGGCGCCGTTGCCTCCGGACCCCTTACCCGCGACACCACCGTCAGTGTTGTCGACGTTGCTGTCCTCTTCGACCACGCATCCGACGAGGGCTGAAGAGGCGATGAGGGCGACTGCGGACCAAGCGAAAATACTCTGCTTCATGCTGATTCTCCCAAGCTAGTGACGTTGGCTTAGAGTTGGTTGGGCTGCGGCCTACGTGGTTAACCCGGGCCCGTTCTGCATTATCCAAAGCAACCTGCGTGCCTTGCAGGTCGCCTGTACTTCCTCGCGCGGCGAGACCGCTCGTCTGACGAAGTGATACGAGCGTACCTTCATCGCATTCCCTCCAACTGGCCAAGCCAGTGGCGAGACGGCGAGGACGTTCCGATCGAAAGCACCGATCTGAAGCAGGGCGTTGGGAGGCGAACCAAGGGCGAACCAGGTGAGGGGAAACCGGCTCAAACACGGTTCGTGCTGCGCGCGTACGCTGCACCCTCACCCCCAACCCCGCGATCAATAGCCCCGACGAGGCGAGGTGCTGCGACACGGCTGCGCCTAAACCCCGCGCATTCCATCGATCTGCGGCATGTAACGAAAAATACCCGCGAAAGATCTTGATCCGCCCTGCTGATGGAGGCAGATGCGCCCGCCATTCTTCCAACCGGGCCAGCTCCCCTAGAGCTGTCCGGCGACGCAACGGGAGGACTTCGGAGCTCACCTCGCTGAGGTGACTCGGAGTTTCCCCGCGGCGACAAACGGAAGCGCGACCTGAACAGCTGTTCGGGAAGTCGTTGTAATCAAAACGAATCATCGCGCTTGCACGGTCGAAGTCTGTTTGCTAGTAAGGCGACCCCTTTTCGGAGGCCCCTACCAATTGTGGTTGGACCGCCTCCAACAGCCGCCCTTCGGCGGCGCGCAAGCGGCCCTCGGGCCTCCAGCGTGCAACCGGGACCTGGCTGTCATGTTCGGGCACCGGTTCGCCGGTACCCAGGGTCGACGTGTCTCTAGAGGAAACTGTCGAGATGATCAGTGAAGCTACAGCGAGATTTCAGCGCATCAGTCCGCGTAAAGCGCGGATCATCGCTAACCTCGTCCGCGGGCGAGACGCAGCCGAGGCACTCCAGATGCTGGAGTTCACCCCGAAGGCTGCCGCTCCGATCGTAAAGAAACTGATTGCCAGCGCCGTTGCGAACGCGCGCGTGAGCAATCCGAGCGTCGACGCCGACTCGCTGTTCATCAGCAAGGTGACCGTCGACAAGGGGCCAACCCAGCACATGCGCCGTTGGCGTCCTCGTGCGATGGGTCGGGCAACCCGCGTAGAAAAGGGCGTCAGCCACATCCACGTCGAACTCGACGCGCGCTGACCGAGAACTGGCCTGAACCAGAGAGCAACGAAGCGTTATGGGACAAAAAACGCATCCGTACGGCTTTCGTCTAGGCGTCATCAAGACGTGGACGAGCAAGTGGTACGAAGACAAGAACTACAAGCAGTGGCTCCATGAGGACGTGCGCATCAAGCGCGCGGTCAAGGACTACCTCTACAACGCCAACGTGGCGTCCGTTGAGATCGAGCGTGCTGCCAACAAGGCCAAGGTCATCGTCTACACCGCTCGCCCCGGAATGGTGATCGGCAAGGGTGGCAAGGGCATCGAGATCCTGAAGAGCGGCAACCTCGACTCGGCCCAGAAGGGCGAGACGAAGTTCCCCGGCGTTCAGGCTTTCACCGAGAACGAGGTCTTCATCGACGTGCAAGAGGTGCGCAAGATGGAGACGAACGCCCAGCTCGTCGCAGAAAACATCGCGACGCAGCTCGAGCGCCGCATCGCTTTCCGCCGGGCAATGAAGAAGGCCCTGAGCACCGCGATGAAGTTCGGCGCCAAGGGCGTGCGCATCCGCTGTGCCGGCCGCCTCGGTGGCGCGGACATGGGGCGTATCGAAACTTACCGCGAGGGCCGCGTGCCCCTGCACACGCTGCGCGCAGATGTCGACTTCGGCTTGGCTCAGGCCAAGACCACTGCCGGCATCGTGGGCGTCAAGGTCTGGATCTTCAAGGGCGAAGTGCTTCAGCGCAAGGCTCGCCGCATCCCCCAGTGAGGTAGACGTGCTTTCTCCGAAGCGCACCAAGTTTCGCAAGCAGCAGAAGGGCCGCAACCGCGGTACCGCGTGGAAAGGCAGCGATGTGTCTTTCGGCGACTTCGGGCTGCAAGCAGTAGGCGCCGCCTACCTGACCGCGCGTCAGATCGAGGCTGGCCGTATGGCGATCACCCGTCACGTGAAGCGTCAAGGCAAGCTCTTCATCCGCGTCTTCCCCGACAAGCCTGTCACGAAGAAGCCGCTCGAAGTCCGCATGGGTTCCGGTAAGGGCTCCGTGGATCATTGGGTCGCTCCAGTGAAGCCGGGTCGCGTGCTGTTCGAGATCAGCGGCGTGCCGGAAGACATGGCTCGGATCGCGTTCGAGCGCGCAGCTTCCAAGCTGCCGGTCGCGTGCCGATTCCTCGCTCGTGGGGTGCTGTGATGAAGGCCAAGGACCTGAGGGAGCGGTCAACGGAAGACCTTCTCGAGCTGAAGGCTCAGCTCAAGAAGGATGGCTTCGGCTACCGCATGAAGAACCACACCAGTCAGCTCGACGACACGAGCCTGATTTCGAAGGCCCGCAAGGACATCGCGCGCATCGAGCTGATCCTCAGCGAGCGTGCAGCGGCGGGTGAAGGAGCAGCCTCGTGAACGCAGAAAACTCAGCTGCACACCAGCACGACCCCAACCGCGGCTTTCGGCGCAGCCTGATTGGGCGCGTCACCAGCGACAAGATGAACAAGACTGTCGTCGTCGAGGTGACCCGCTTCAAGATGCACCCGATGTACAAGAAGTACGTTCGCGTACGGAAAAAGTACAAGGCGCACGATGAGAACAACGAGTTCAAGACCGGCGATCGCGTCGAGATCACTGAGCACCGCCCGCTCTCCAAGGAGAAGCGCTGGAAGGTGACCAAGCTGATCGAGCGCCCCGTTCAGGAGTAGGAGGCGTACCGTGATTCAGGCACTCAGCATTCTCGACGTCGCCGACAACTCTGGCGCCAAGCGCGTCCAGTGCATCAAGGTCCTCGGCGGCTCCGGTCGTCGTTACGCCAAGGTGGGCGACATCATCGTGGTCTCCATCAAGGAAGCCATGCCCGGCAGCAAAGTGAAGAAGGGTGATCGCGCCAAAGCGGTCGTCGTTCGCACCGCGCGCGAGCACCGTCGTCCCGACGGCAGCTACATCAAATTCGACGGCAACAGCGCCGTTCTAATCAACGCGCAGAAGGAGCCCGTTGGCACCCGTATCTTCGGACCGGTCGCCCGTGAGCTTCGTCACAAGCGCTTCATGAAAATCATCTCCCTCGCTCCGGAGGTGCTGTGATGCAGCGGCTCAGAGTCGGTGACGACGTGATCGTCACCAGCGGAAACAACAAGGGACGTCGCGGCCGCATCAAGCAGCTGCGCGGTGATCGTGTGGTGATCGAGGGAGTGAACCTCATCAAGCGCCACATGAAGGCCACCCCGAACCAGCCCGGCGGCATCCTCGAAGTCGAGGCGCCGATTCATGCCAGCAACGTGATGCTGATCGATCCCGAGAGCGACAAGCCAACGCGCGTTCGCTCCTCGGAGCAAGACGGCAAGAAGGTCCGCGTCGCGGTGAAGAGCGGCAAAGAGATTGCGGAGCCAGTCAAGTCATGAGCGAGCAAGCAACCACTGCGCGCCTGCGGACCAAGTACGACAAGGAAGTCGTACCCGCATTGATGAAGCGCTTCGAGTACCAGAACATCCACCAGGTGCCCCGCCTCGAGAAGATCGTGGTGAACATGGGCCTGGGTGCAGCGGTCGGTAACCCCAAGGTCATCGACTCTGCAGTGGAGGAAGTTCGCAAGATCACCGGGCAGCAGCCCGTAGTGACCCGCGCCAAGAAGTCGATCGCTGGATTCAAGCTCCGCGAGAACATGCCGATTGGCGTCAAGGTTACCCTGCGGAAAGACCGTATGTGGGAGTTCATGGATCGCCTCTTGAGTTTGGCGCTCCCCCGCGTTCGCGACTTTCGCGGCACCAGCCCTCGCGCCTTCGATGGTGCGGGCAACTACACGCTCGGTCTCAAGGAGCAGATTATCTTCCCCGAGATCGATTTCGACAAAGTGGACTCTGTTAAGGGCATGAACGTCACCTTCGTGACGACTGCGAACACGAATGAGGAAGCCAAGGAGCTCCTCGACCTGTTCGGCATGCCTTTCCGGAAGTAAGGCCTCAGGAGCATTAAATGGCACGCGCTAGTCAGTGGGCAAAGTTGAACCGCGAACCGAAGTTCAAGGTGCGGTTCGTCAATCGTTGCCGCGTGTGTGGACGGTCCAAGGCGGTCTACAGAGACTTCAACCTTTGCCGCATCTGCTTTCGGCAGATGGCGCTCCGTGGGGAGCTGCCGGGCGTAACCAAGGCAAGCTGGTAAGGAGCGGAACGAAATGGTTTCGGATCCCATCGCAGATATGCTGGCACGCATTCGCAATGCTGCCCTCGCGCATCACGAGACGACGCGCATGCCCCTCTCCAAGATGAAGAAGAGCATCGCCGAGATCCTCAAGCGTGAAGGCTACATCGCCGACGTGCGTACCGAAGAGGTGCTGGGCAAGCCCTCAATCATCCTGGCCCTCAAGTACGACCGTGATCGCACGCCGGCTTTCCGTAAGCTGCGTCGCGTATCGCGGCCCGGTCGCCGGGTGTACGTGGGGCACAACGAGATCCCGCGTGTCATGAGCGGCCTGGGGATGTCCATCCTCAGCACCTCTCATGGCCTGATGACGGATCGCGAGGCTCGCAGCCGCAAGGTTGGTGGCGAGCTCCTGTGCGAGGTGTACTGAAAATGGCCGAGGCAACTTCAACTCAACCGAAGCTGTCCCGCGTGGGCAAGCGTCCGGTTGCGGTTCCGAAGGGCGTCACTGTGACGCTCAAGGATCAGCAAGTGGACGTGCAAGGGCCCAAGGGCAAGTTGAGCCGCGCAGTGCCGCAGGGCACCGAGATCACTCGCGAAGGCGATGATCTCAAGGTCACCAGCAGCGCACCGGGTCGCGACGGAGCTCGTCTCCAGGGTCTGACCCGCGCGCTGCTCGCCAGCATGGTTCAGGGTGCAGCCACCGGCTACACCAAGACCCTCGAGCTGGTCGGTACCGGTTACCGTGCGGAACTCAAGGGCCGCATGCTGCACCTCTCGGTCGGCTTGAGCCACCCTGTGGCGTTCGAGCTCCCCGAGGGCCTCAGCGCAACCATTCCGGCGGAGTCCAAGGGCGCCGCGGTCGTGCTCGAGTGCGCGAACAAGGAAGTCATTGGGCAGTTTGCCGCCACCGTGCGCAACGTCCGTCCCCCGGAGCCGTACGGCGGCAAGGGGATCCGCTACCGCGGTGAGCAGATCCGTCGCAAGGCGGGCAAGGCCGGTAAGAAGTAAGGAACCAGCCGTCATGACAGCAAAAAGGCTAGAGGGCAGGGAGCGTCGCAAGCTCCGCACCCGGAGCAAGATCAGCGGGACCTCAGATCGGCCCCGTCTCAGCGTCTTCCGCAGCGCCAAGCACATCTACGCGCAGGTGGTGGACGATATCGAAGGGCGTACGCTCGCTGCAGCTTCCACGCTTTCTCGCGACTTGAAGACCACGCTTGGCGAGGACGACAAGACCGCGGCGGCGAAGAAGGTGGGCGCGCTCATCGGGCAAATCTGCCTGGAAAAGAACATCAACAAGGTGGTCTTCGATCGGAACGGCTACCTCTATCACGGGCGCGTCAAGGCGCTAGCCGAGGCCGCCCGCGAGGCTGGCCTCCAGTTCTGAGGCAGTAGGAGCTTACGATGGCATTCGAAAACCTAGTCGACGAGGAACGCCTCAAGGAGCGCGTGATCCACATCAACCGCGTCGCGAAGGTGGTGAAGGGCGGTCGCCGCTTCAGCTTCTCCGCGCTGGTGGTGGTAGGCGATGAAGCCGGTCACGTCGGCGTTGGTCTTGGCAAGGCCGGCGAGGTCCCCGAGGCGATCCGCAAGGGCAACGACAAGGCGCGCAAGAACATGTTCAAGGTGCCGATGATCGGTGCCACGGTCCCCCACGAGGTGATCGGCGAGTTCGGCGCTGGCCGCGTGCTGCTCCGTCCCGCCGCTCCTGGTACCGGCGTTATCGCGGGTGGCCCGGTTCGCGCGGTTGTCGAGTCCGCGGGCATTCAGGACATCCTGACCAAGTGCCTGGGCTCGAACAACAAGCAGAACGTGGTCCACGCGACCATCGCGGCACTCCAGGCGCTGCGTGCGCCCGAGGCGTTCGCTGCTGCTCGCGGCATGGACATCAACGGACTGCTCGAGGACTACCCCGTGCTCCGCATGTCTTCGCAGGCGGCTCAGTCCTCCTCGATCGTGCCTGGCACCACCAACTTCGGTGAGGGAGGCCAGCAGTGACTCGCTTGGTCGTGCGGCAAGTCGCCAGCACCATCGGTCGTCCACAGCCCCAGCGCTTGGTCCTCAAGGGCCTCGGGCTGCGCGGTATCAATAGCGTGGTCGAAGTCGACAACACGCCCAGCTTCCGCGGGATGATCAAGAAGGTCATGCACCTGGTGGAAGTTCAGGAGAAGAAGTCATGAGCGACGTGCTCTCACGTCTGACCCATCCCGCCGGTGCTCGTCACGCTGAGAAGCGTGTCGGCCGCGGCGTCGGTTCGGGTCTGGGCAAGACCTGTGGTCGCGGCATGAAGGGCCAGAAGGCTCGTCATGGCGGCAACTTCGGTAAGCTCCACTTCCAAGGCGGACAGACGCCCATCCAGCGTCGTCTCCCGAAGCGTGGTTTCCGCGTGCCGTTCCCGATTCAGACGGTCATCGTCAACCTGAGCGATCTCGAGCGCTTCGAGGCTGGCTCCACCGTAGACGAAGCAGCGCTCCGCGCCGCTCGTCTGGTCCAGGGTCGCGATGTTCGCATCAAGATCCTCGGGAATGGTGAGCTGACCAAGGCGCTTACGGTCTCGGCCAATCGCTTCAGCAACTCGGCCGTAGAGAAGATTCAGAAGGCTGGCGGCAAGGCAGTTTTCGTCGACGCAGGCGACGAGAACGCCGAGCAAGCCGCTTCCTGAGCTGCTACACACCCGGACCCTAATGGCTGCACTCGGCGGATTCGCAAGTATCACCAAGGTGCCCGAGCTGCGTCGGCGCATCGCGTTCACCTTGATGGTGCTCGCGATCTACCGCGTTGGCGTCTTCATCACGATCCCTGGCGTTGACCGTGGCGTGATGAAGCAGGTGGTGTCCGGCGGCCAAGGACTGCTTGGTCTGTTCAACTTGTTCAGCGGTGGTGCCCTCGCGAACCTTTCGGTGTTCGCGCTGGGCATCATGCCGTACATCTCCGCGAGCATTATCGTTCAGCTGCTTGGCATGGTGTCCAAGCAGGTCGAGGAGATGCGCAAAGAGGGTGAGGCTGGTCGGCGCAAGCTTGAGCAGTACACCCGCTACGGCACCATCGTTCTCAGCATCTTCCAGTCGCTGGGCATCGCCTTCATGTTGGAAGGCCTGCAAAACCAGAGCTTGGGAGGCAACCGCTTCGGTGACGTGGTCACCAACTCGGGTTGGCCGTTCCGTCTCACGGCGATCATCACGCTGACGACGGGCACTGCGCTCCTGATGTGGCTCGGTGAGCAGGCGACGGAGCGCGGCATCGGAAACGGCATCTCGCTCATCATCTTCGCCAGCATCGTCAGCGGCATTCCCCACGGAATCGGTCAGTACCTGCAGGCCAACTCTGGGCAGCTGCAGCCATTGACCATTGCGATCATCCTGGCGGTGATCCTGGCCTGTGTCGGCATCGTGGTGTTCTTCGAGCAGGCTCAGCGCCGCATCCCGATTCAGTACGCACGGCGGCAAGTCGGGCGGCGTATCTACGGTGGCCAACAGGCGCACCTGCCGTTGAAGGTGAACATGGCGAGCATGATCCCGCCGATCTTCGCCTCGAGCTTGCTCGCCTTCCCCGCGACTCTCGCCGGGTTCAACATCCCGGGCATGAGCCGTTTCAGCTCCGCGCTGAACCGCCAGGACTGGGTGTTCCACGCCCTGTATGGCGCACTCATCGTCTTTTTCTGCTTCTTCTACACCGCTGTGACGTTCCAACCCGTGGACGTCGCGGACAACCTGAAGAAGCAGCAAGCGAACATCCCAGGGATTCGTCCCGGGAAGCAAACCGCCGAGTACATCGACCGCGTGCTCACCCGCCTGACGGTCGGCGGCTCCGCTTACGTCGCCGCGATCTGCATCGTGCCCGCGCTCATCGCTCAGGGCCTCAAGGTGCCGTTCCAGTTCGGTGGTACCAGCCTGCTGATCGTGGTGGGTGTGGCGCTCGAAACGTCGAAGCAGATCGAGGCACACCTGATCACCCGCAGCTACGAAGGTCTGACGGGACCGCGCACCACTCGTTTGAGTGGGCGCCGGCCTGCGTAGGGAGGGGATGATGAGGATCGTGCTGTTGGGACCGCCGGCGAGCGGCAAAGGGACTCAGGCCAAGCGCCTGGTAGAGAAGCTGGGCGTGCCCCAGATCTCCACTGGGGACATGCTGCGCGCTGCCAAGGCTGCAGGAACCGCGCTTGGCAAAGAGGCCGAGAAGTTCATGAACCTCGGCCAGCTGGTCCCAGACGAGGTCGTCATCGGCCTAGTGAACGAGCGCCTAGACGAGGCGGATGCTCAGAAGGGCTTCATCCTCGACGGCTTCCCCCGCACGCTGCCCCAGGCCGAGGCTTTGGACGCGGTGCTCGAGAAGAAGGGCATGCCCCTGACCTCGGTGCTCGAGATCAAGGTGGCCCGAGACCTCCTGATTGAGCGCGCTGTCCTGCGCCGTACCGATGTTCGGACTGGACAGATCTATCACCTCAAGTACAATCCTCCGCCCCCTGATGCGGAGCTCCAGCATCGAGCAGACGATCAGGAGGAAAAAGTCGTCCAGCGCCTCAATGATTACGAGGCGATCACCTCGGCACTGCTCCCCTACTACGAGCAGCGCGGCTTGCTGAAGCAAGTAGACGGGGTGGGCGAGCTGGACGAAATCACAGCCCGCATCACCGAGGCTCTCGGCAACTAACGGCGAGCGCCCGGATGAGTTCTTTCAAGGAGGACGATCGAGATCAAGAGGAGAAGCAACAAGGCGAAGCAGGCCTAGTCGAAGAGGTACTACCCCGCGGAATGTTCCGCGTGCGTCTCGACTCAGGAAGAACGCTTCGTGTTGGGCTCACCCCGGCATCGCGCCACTCGATGGTTCGACTCATCTCAGGAGACCGTGTCTTGATCAAGGTCTCCAGCCAGGACCCCTCTCGGGGTCACATCATCAAGAAGCTCTAAGAGGGTACCCCCATGAAGGTCCGGCCCAGCGTTAAGAAAATCTGTGACAAGTGCAAAGTGGTGAAGCGCTCAGGCGTGGTTCGCGTTCTTTGCACCAACCCTCGCCACAAGCAGCGCCAGGGCTGAGAAGAGGATATCGGAATGGCCCGTATTGCTGGAGTTGATCTCCCCCGTCGCAAGCAGATCGAGTTCGCACTGCCCTACATCTTCGGAATCGGTCAGAAGACCGCCCGTGAGATCTGCGAGCGCGCCGGCATCGACAACACCAAGAAGGTGGACGAGCTGTCAGACGCCGAAGTGAAGCAGCTGCGCGACACCATCGAGAACAACTACAAGGTGGAGGGTGACCTTCGCCGTGAGGTGCAGCAGAGCATCAAGCGCCTGATGGACCTCGGGTGCTACCGCGGGTTGCGTCACCGCAAGGGCCTGCCGGTCAACGGTCAGCGCACCCACACCAACGCGCGTACCCGCAAGGGCCCGAAGCGCGGCGCCGTCAAGCGCCGATAGTCACAGGCTTTATAAGTTTTCCACTTGGATAATACGAGACAGGCGTAGCGATGGCGACGAGCAAAAAGCGTGGCGGCAAGAAGGTCGTCAAGAAGAACGTCGGAGCGGGCATTGCCCACATCCGTTCGACCTTCAACAACACGATGGTGACGATCACCGACGTGAACGGAAACACCATCTCTTGGGCCAGCGCCGGCACGCGCGGCTTCAAGGGTTCACGCAAGAGCACCCCCTGGTCAGCGCAGCTGGCTGCGGAAGAGGCGGCTCGTCGCGCGATGGAGCACGGGATGCGTTCCGTGGCTGTGTTCGTGCGCGGTCCAGGCGCCGGTCGCGAGAGCGCGCTGCGTGCGCTGCAGTCTGCAGGCTTCCGCGTGACGCTGATCCGCGACGTCACCCCCATCCCTCACAACGGCTGTCGCCCCCCGAAGCGTCGGCGCGTCTGATTCAGGCTTAGGAAGTATCATGGCACGGTACATTGGTCCGGTTTGCAAACTCTGCCGTCGCGACGGCACGAAGCTCTATCTGAAGGGCGCGCGCTGCTTCTCCGAGAAGTGCTCGGTGACGCGCCGTCCGTATCCGCCCGGTCAGCACGGTCAGGGCCGCATCAAGATGAGCGAGTACGGCCTGCGTCTGCGCGAGAAGCAGAAGGTTCGTCGTATCTACGGCGTGCTGGAGAAGCAGTTCCGCGGTTACTACGCCTCCGCGAGCGCGCTCCGTGGCCGTACCGGTGAGGAGATGCTCGGCCTGCTCGAGCGTCGTCTCGACAACGTTGTGCACCGCATGGGCTTCGCGGCGACTCGCCGTCAGGCTCGTCAGCTGGTGCGCCACAATCACCTGCTGTTGAATGGCAAGCGGGTCAACATCCCCAGCTACCGCGTGAACCCCGGCGACAAGATCGAGGTTCGCGAGAAGAGCAAGAAGATCGCCTACATTCAGGCGGCGATCGCGCTCACCGACTCTCGCCCGACCCCGACCTGGCTCGAGGTGGACCGCGAGAAGCTCGAAGGTGTGTTCAAGTCGATGCCTGCTCGCGACGAGCTCAACGAGCCGTCGATGCGTGAGCAGTACATCGTTGAGTACTACTCACGTTGATCACACACGGTTCGGCGCCAAGCCCGCGGTGAGCGAGCACGGCGTCGAACGAGCCTCCTAGAGGCTCAAAAGCAAGATGGATGACTTCGGCGGCAACATTGCCGCCGTCGTCGTATGGCCCGGTTGGAGTTTCCACTACGAAACACCGGGCAGCGGGCAGACCGCGAAGGGCACCGGCGGAGCGGGTTCCACGGGTCCTTGGGACGGTCGCGCAGGGAACACCTCGATAGAGGCTAGCAGCGAAAGGAACAGCGAATGGTAACTCCCATGATGGCGCGCAACTGGCGCGAGCTGATTCGTCCGAAGGCGATCCAAATCGATCCCGAGAGCAGCACGGACTACTACGGCAAGTTCACCTGCGAGCCTCTCGAGCGTGGCTTTGGCATCACCGTCGGCAACTCCCTTCGCCGCGTGCTGATCTCCTCGCTGCAAGGCGCTGCGATCACCGCCGTGCGCATCGAGGGTGCCCTGCACGAGTTCACGTCGATCAACGACGTGGTGGAAGATGTCACGGACATCGTCCTCAACCTCAAAGAGGTCGTGTTCAAGGCCGAGGCTCCCAAGCAGTACACGCTGCGCCTCGAGAAGGAAGGCCCTGGCCCCGTCGTCGCTGGTGACATCCAGCTGGTGGACGGCCTGCGCATCCTGAATCCCGATCATCCCATCGCGACCCTCGACAAGAAGGGCCCGTTGGCGATGGAGCTGACGGTCAACGTCGGTCGTGGCTACGTCTCAGCGGAGCGTAACAAGACCCCCACGATGCCCATCGGAACCATTCCGATCGACTCGCTGTTCGCGCCGGTCCGCAAGGTGAACTACACCATCCAGAACGCGCGCGTCGGGCAGCAGACGGACTACGACAAGCTGATCCTCGAGGTGTGGACCAACGGTGCGGTGAAGCCTACCGACGCCGTTGCCTTCGCCGCAAAGATCCTCAAGGAACAGCTCTCGATCTGGATCAACTTCGAAGAGACGGAGGAGACCCAGTACACCCAGCCCGCCCAGGACGAAGAGCCTCTCAACGAGAACCTCTTCCGCTCCGTCGACGAGCTGGAGCTCTCCGTGCGTTCCGCGAACTGCCTGCAGAACGCCAACATCACTCTGATTGGTGAGCTGGTTCAGCGCACCGAGCAGGACATGCTCAAGACGAAGAACTTCGGTCGCAAGTCTCTGAAGGAGATCAAGGAGATCCTCGCGACGATGAATCTGAGCCTCGGCATGAAGTTCGACAACTGGCCTCAGATGCTCGAGCGCTGGAAGATGCAGCAGGCTCAGGGCTGATTAGCCGAACGTTAGAAGATTCCACGAGGAAATAAGTCATGCGACACCGAAAAGCCGGTCGCCAGTTCGGCCGTAACACCTCCCACCGCCGCGCCATGCTGCGGGCATTGACCGCCAACCTGATCGCCCACGAGCGCATCGAAACCACCGACGCCAAGGCGAAGGAGCTTCGTCGCGTGGCCGAGCGAGTGATCACCCGCGCCAAGCGCTTGGGCAAGATCGCCTACACCCCCGCCGCGGAGCTCAGCCAGGCGGACCAGGCTCGGCGCCAGGCCGCCCAGCAGCAGGTTGGTCGCTTCCTGCGTCGCTTCGGCACCGTTCAAGACGGCGTTGAGGCCCGCAAGGTCGACCTCTTGGAGAAGGTGTTCGTCGATCTGGCGAAGCGCTTCGCGGATCGTCCAGGCGGCTACACCCGCATCGTCAAGGTGGGACACCGCCGCGGCGACAACGCACCGATGAGCATCATCGAGTTCGTGACTGGGGACGCGCCCGCAGCGACCAACGCTGCGACGACCGACGCCGCAGAGTGAACGGATAGCGGGCGATCGCTCGCACCGCCAACGGCCACCTTCCAAGCTGGGAGAGTGGCCGTTTGGCGTTTGTCCGGGTTGGTGCCTCGAGCGCTGAGGCGCTCAAGTCCCGTTGAAGGAGGCGTGTTCGCTCTTGGGAGTCGCCCGAGTGTTGCGGCAACGGCGGTCTCCAGCTCGCTCTGAGCGGCAGCTAGAGCCCGTCAGAACGTTTCAGCCCGGCCTCGGCGTCTTAGGCTCAGTCCTCTTCGATTGGCGGCAGCTTCAGCGCGCCACCCCCGAGTCCCGGCAGAGGCGGCAGCACGGGAGCCTCGGGCTTTGAGGCAGCGCCGGTCTCACCGCTACTTTGGGCGGCGGTCCCTTCGGCGCGGGGCGCTTCGACGGGCTCATTGCTGCTAGGCGCCGGGGTGTCCGTGCCCTCGGGAGCGCTGGCCGGCGCTTCTTCCGTAACCGTGGGGAAATGTAGCGTGGCGACCGCTGGAGACGCGTCAGGCGCCGCCACGGGGGTTGGGGGGGAGGGTGCTTCGGGCGAGTCGGCTGCAGGCGCCTGAGCTTCGGGGGAGGCGTCTTTGGGCGCCTCGGGCGCGACGCTGGACTCTGCTGCTTCGGCTTCGGGGGCGATTGAGGCGCTCGCGGCGCTGGCTGGCGCTTCCTCACCCCCTGATGCGGAGACGCGCTCCTCGGAGACGGCGGCTTCAGCGGCGGGCGAGGCTGAGGCCTCCGTGGTGTCCGCGTCGCTTGGCGTGTCGCTCTCGGGAATCGGTTTGGGCTCTGGCTTTTCGGGCAAGCGGGGCTCTGGGGAGCCGCGGCGTAGGGCGATCACCGCGATCGCGAGCAGCGCCACGATGCCGATCGCGCCTGCCGCGAGGTAGTGATCGCTCTGCTTCTTCTTTTTCTGTTCCCCGCGCTGGATCTCCTCGAGTGCCTGCTTCGCCCGCTTGTTCTCGGGGTTCAGCTCGAGGGCGCGACGAAAGGGCACCTGGTCAGCAACTCCGCGCGCCACCAGGTCTTGCCCTTCCAGGTACCAGAGCAGGCTCTGGACGCGGTTGTCGACCTTCTCGTCCGTGGAGAGCCGACGGGCGCGACGTAGTGCGGCTTCCGCGGCGGTGGGATCTTCATCGAGCTTCTGCTCCGCGAAGTCGACGTAGCTGTCGATCATTTCCGCACGGCGATCGAATAGCGGACTGCGGGCGAGCACTTTGTCGAACGCCTCTTTCGCCTCGACGACTTTTCCCGCTTTTTGTGCAGCCTTTCCGCTGTCGAAGAGCTTGTACACCTGAGCGAGGCGCAGGCGATCGAACTCGCCGAATAGCTCGCGTGCGGTGCGGTCCCAGCCCCAATCCGCGGGAGGCTTCTTCCCGACGATGTTCGCGTAGGTGTCCCGCAATGGCCAGTTGGCGGTCTCCTTCATCAGCGCTACCGCCTGACGCGAAGCTTCGCGGACTTGGGGTCGCTCGCTGTTGGCGAAGGAGATGACCACGCGCGCTGCATCCGGGTCGCGGGTGTATCCGTAGGCGCGCAGCACGTCAGCCAGCACATCGGGATCCGGTGTCTGAACGGCCTCCGAGGGGATCGCCTTGCCGAGGGCATCCAGTTGACGATCCGCCCAGTGCGCGATGCGCGGCGCCTGATGGCGGCGAGTCTCGATCAGCGCGGGGAGCGCCTTGTCCCCGAGCTTCTCTAGCTGAAGCTGCGTATCCACGCGGAGAAATTCTCCGAAGCGCACATACACCTGTACCAGCGTGCGCACCGCGGGAGTCGTGCCGATTTCCCTCAGCATGCGGCTGATGGCGATGACCTGGGTCACCGCCTTCCACTCGGCGTTCTTCGGCTCCGGGTACTCCGCGAGCATGTCCAGGTAGTCTGGCGTAGTGACCTTGCCGCGTTTCCCCGCGGCTTTCATCTTTTCGCGCTCGGCGCTGCGCGCCTTGTCCCGGATATCGAGCAGCTTTCGCTTGAGCTCTTCGCCCTTCGTGGACTCGGCGAGCTGACCCAAGGTGTGCGATAGCGCCGGGACCCACTTTGGTTCTGCCTCGACCAGCTCTCGAACCGCGCGTTCGCGGATCACGGGGTCTTCAGAGACCACGCGACCCAGCAGGTCTTTCACCGCCTCCAGTGCTTCCGGGGTTGGCTGGGGCAAATCCTGACTGGGGACCGCTGGCAGCGGGGCAAGGATATGCTGGCTCTCGGTCGTCGGCGCGCCGGCGTCTCCGCTGCTGTCAGCTCCCGCGTCCTCTTCCGCGCTAGCGCTGACCGTGAGCGAACAAACCAGCGCCGCCGCTAACCACGTCGCGCGCGGCTTTTTCAGCGTTCGGCAGGACATGACGCGGCGGCGGGTGCTCAACTCAAGATACGGAAGTCGGAGAATTCGCCGGTGAAGCTACGCCAGCGGGTATCGACGCGTTCCACGCGAGCGGCTGTTGGCCCCTTCTGAGCCCAACCAAACAGCTCGCGAATCGAGACTTCTTCCCCTTCAGCGAGGATCTCCACGCTGCCATCAGCGCGGTTCTTCACCCAGCCTCCCAGGCCGAGCCGACGAGCCTCGCGCTGGGTCGATGCGCGAAAGTAAACGCCTTGGACGCGACCCCGAACGATCAAATGCAGTTGTTTCAAGGCCATGAGCAACCCGGTAGGTAGCCGAGGGTGGGGGCATTGGCAACTTGCTGCCCACGCAGGGGCCACAGACCAGCGTGCGGTCAGCCAGCGTTGGCAGGGGAGACGATTTTCGCCCGCGGCCCCGCGGCCGTGTCCACAACGCGGCGGATCTATGAATGATTCCCGGTGTCTGCGATGCCAGGGCCAGTGTGTCACCGGGTGGACCGCAGTGGGGCTTCCGTGGTCTGATCGCCGCCGTGAGCCCGCGTCGCGCCGAAGTAGCTGGGGATGAGCCCCGGATCGCCGAATTGAAGGCGGCGCTGGCGCGCGAGGAGCGCATTTCGAAAGCGCTGCGAGAAGTCGGCTCGGCGCTCGGCACGACCCTCGACTTGGACGATCTGCTCGAGCTGATCCTCGACAAGCTCACGGACTTGCTCGATGCGGATCGCGCGACGCTCTACCTGCTGGACGAGGCGAATCGCGAGCTGGTGAGCCGCATCGTCGTGGGCTCCCGAGTGCGCAGCATCCGAGTCAAGGTGGGCCATGGCATCGCGGGTGCCGTCGCGCAGACCGGCAAGCCGCTGCGGGTGGCGGACGCGTACGCGGATCCTCGCTTCGAGCCCGAGTGGGACATGCTCACGGGTTACCGCACGACGAGCATCCTGGCGGTCCCGCTGAAGAACCACCTGGGGCGGACCATTGGCGTGATCCAGGTGCTGAACAAGCACGCTGGGTTGGCTCCCGGGCAGCCACGCCGCGGGGAAACAAAAGCAGAAAAGCACGCCCAGCCCGAGTTCAACGGTGAAGATGAGGCGATTCTGAGCGCGTTGAGCACCCAGGCGGCGGTGGCCATCGACAACAGTCGCCTGTTCTTGTCGCTGATCCAGAAGAACCGCCAGCTGCTCGATGCCAAGGAGCAGCTCGAGCGTGGTGTTCGTGACTTGTCACTGCTCTTCGACCTGGAGCGTGCCACCGCTCGCGCAGCCTCCCTCGAGGACCTGGCTCGCGCCTCGCTGCTGGAAATCGCGCGCGCTTGCGATGCGCGCGGCGCGGCGCTGCTGGTTGCTGATGAGGAGACTGGCGACCTGGTCGAGTATGTCCTCGACGCCGACGCGACCAGCGAAGTCCAGAAGCTGGGCGTGAAGTCCGGCGATGGTTTCCTCGCGGCAGCGATGGGCAGCCAACAGGTCGTACGTGTCAGCGACGCTCAGCAACAGACGAGCTACAGTGAACGGGTCGAGGGCGCGTTCCCGTTCGAGGTGGAGAACGCCGTTTGCGTGCAGCTCGAGGGAGATGGGCGCCCGCTCGGCGCCATGGGTCTTTTCAGCAAACAAGACGGTCGCGATTTCGGCGAGGAGGACATCTCGCTCCTGAAGTTGGTGAGCGCGAACGTCGCCACCGCTGTGCGGCTGTTTCGCGCGAGCGAGGCTAGGGAGCGGAGTCATCGGCTGACCACGATTGGCCGGCTCCTTTCCGGCATCATCCACGACTTCAAGACGCCGATGACGGTGATCAGCGGCTACGTGCAGCTGATGGAGGCTGAAGACGATCGCGAGCGCCGCGCGGAGTTCGCTGAGGCCGTGCTCAAGCAATTCGACATGCTGACCAGCATGCAGCGCGAAGTGCTGGAGTTTGCTCGTGGCGAGCGCCGGGTATTCGTGCGCAAGGTGTACCTCCACAAGTTCTTCGCCGACATCGCCTCCCAGCTGAGGCTCGAGTTCGAAGGTCGGCCGGTGGAGCTGGTGTTCAAGGTGGACAACAAGGTCGTGGCGCGCTTTGACGAGGGGCGCGTCGCCCGGGCGATTCACAACCTGGCGCGCAACGCGGTCGAGGCCATGGGGCCGCGCGGTGGCACCTTGACAATTTCTGCGCGGAAAGAGGCGGCGGCGGGGGCGAAGACGGGCTCCAAGAAGAAGCCACCCGAGGAGCTCGTGATCTCGGTAGCGGACACCGGGCCTGGCATCCCCGCCGAGATCGAAGACAGCCTGTTTCAGTCGTTCGTGACCGCAGGCAAAGAAGGCGGGACCGGCCTCGGCCTCGCCATTGTGAAGAAAATCGTGGAGGAGCACGAGGGATCGATCGAGGTCGAGTCATCGTCAGGGGGCGCGTGCTTCATCTTGAAGTTCCCCAGCGAGGGCCCTGCTCCTGAACCCAAAGCCAACCGATCTCGCGCTACCAATCGGCGGCCGAGCGTCAAGACGTCCCTGAAGAGCACTTGATGACCAGCTTCAAGCTTCCTTTGCTGCAACACCGTGAGGCAGCGCTCGAGACCTGCGCCTATTGTCCCAAGCTTTGCCGCGCGGCTTGCCCGGTGGCCGACGTCGAGTCGAGCGAGACATTGACTCCGTGGGGAAAGATGGGCCTCGCTTGGTATCAAGCGCGCGGTAGCCTCGAACTCAACTCGAGCTATGCCGCGACGGCGTGGGGCTGCTCGGGTTGCTACGCGTGTCGCGATCACTGCGATCACAAGAATCCCGTCGCGGAGACGCTGCTCGACGCTCGGGCAGAGGCTTTCGTGCGCGGGCTGGAGCCTCCTCGGGCGCGCAGCATCGCCAAGTCCGAGCCGAAGCGCCGTGAGCGACGCGAAGCTGCCCTAACTGCGCTCGCCGAGCATCCAGCGGTCGATCCGAACGCCCAAAGTGCGTTGCTCTTGGGCTGCGCCTACGCCAATCAGGAGCCTGAACTCTCCCGCGCCGCGCTGGACGTGGTGCTGCGTGTGCACGGCAAGGTGCGCCTGCTGAGCGGCTGCTGTGGTGGCGTTTCCCGAGCGGCGGGCGATGCGGAGACGGCGGAGCGCGAAGAGCGAGCCCTGGCCGCTGCCGCGGAGAGCTCCAAGCAGCTCATCGTGCTGGACCCTGGCTGTGCGGGCGGCGGTCGAGAGTCTGGACTACGCGCGCGAGGAGCGCTCACCCTGGTGGAGCTCGTCGCCACACGGCTGGATCTGCTGGGGCGCCTGGACGTCCCAAGCGGGGCCCGCTGGCACGACCCCTGCCAGCTTGGACGCGGTTTGGGGGTGTTCGAGGCGCCGCGTGCGATCCTGACTCGAATCCTTGGGGAAGCGCCGGGCGAGTTTGCGCGTTCCCGCGAAGAGGCAGTCTGCTCCGGAGCCGGAGGCCTATTGCCGGTGACCATGCCCGACGCATCGGGGCGCATCGCGGCAGCACGCATTGCGGATCACGAGGACGCAGGAGGCGGCACCATCGTCACTGGCTGCGCGTCGAGTCTGCGACGCTTCAAGAAGAGCGGCGCGGAGGCCCTCGATATCGTGGACTTGATCGCTCGGAGCCTCGCCGCGGGCGATGCTTGACGCGCGCCGTCGCACGGTCGCCACGCGCGTACTGCTCTCCTACGCGCTGGTGACCCTTGCGTTGGCGGTGATGACCGGCTGGGGCGTGGTCGCGCAGCGTCGCGCTGCTGCGGAGGCAGAGCTGATTCGCTCGGGTTACCTCCCGCTGTCGTTGGCGTTGCGCGACGCGGTGCACGGGCAGGATAGTTGGAACATCCAGCTGAACCACATCACCAGCGCGCGTAACCCCGTGGACAAGCGCGTGTGGTTCGACACGGCGCTCAAGGCAGGCCGTCCCAAGGCCTTCGGTGAGGTGAGAGCGGCGTTGTCTCGTGCTTTCGTCAGGTCCGACGAGCCCAGCGTGAAGGCGATCGGGATCGAACTCTCGCGCGAGGCAACACAGATCGAGCAGTCCCTCGGGAAAGACAAGGAGGAGCTCGCCCAGCTCTTCGATGCGCTGGCTCGCGGCGATGCCGAGCGGGCTGAGTCACTGCGCGACAACCTGGTTACGCGCGGAAGCAAGGGCAAGCGGAGACTGAGCGATCTCGAGACGCGCGTGGAGAAGAACGTCGACACGCTTCTCGATCGCGCCCGCGCCCGGGAGCGACTGGCGATTCAGCTGGCGTTTGGACTTGGCGTCTTCACGGCCCTGGTTGGACTGGTCGCGGCGCTGTACGCGCGTCGCGTGTTGCGCCCCCTCGCGCTGGTCACCGAGCGCGCGAAGGCGGTGGCCGAGGGTGACCTCACCCCCCGCGAGGTCGTGCCCTCGAATGATGAGATCGGCGAGCTCGCAGGCACTTTCGAGACCATGGTGCGTGCCATCGCCCGCGCGAACGAGCAGCTCGTCAGTCAGGAACGCCTCGCGACCATCGGTAAGATGGCTGCGCTCGTCACCCATGAGATCCGCAATCCGCTCTCCAGCATCGGCCTGAACGTAGAGCTACTGGAGGAGGAGCTCGAAGGCGCAGATGATGAGACGCGCAGCTTGCTCAAGGCCATCAAAGGCGAGCTTGAGCGCCTCAGCGCGCTCTCGGAACAATACCTCTCCGTCGCGCGTCAGCGCCCAACTCAGCTCGAGCGCGAGAACTTGAGCGATGTGGTTGAAGAGGCCCTGGAGTTTATCCGTAAGGATCTAGCCCGACGGGGCGTCGTGCTTCACATCGACCTCGACGTCACACCCCCACCGGTGTTGCTCGACGAAGCGCAGATCAAGCAGGCGCTCTTCAACTTGGTGCGCAACGGCGCGGACGCGATGCCCGAAGGTGGCGAACTTTGGGTGAGCGTGAAGAGCGACGCCGCGGACGTGCTCTTGGTCGTGGAAGACATTGGAAGCGGGATCGATCCCGATGCGCGGGAACGCCTGTTCGAGCCGTTTTTCTCAACCAAGAGCCAGGGCACCGGATTGGGGCTCCCCATCACGCGTCAAATCATCGAAGCCCACGGCGGTGAAATCAGCGTCGCGGCTCGTGAACCCAAAGGCACCCGCTTCACCATCCGCCTCCCAAGCTGCGAGTCAGAACGCGAGTCCAGCCAGCGCCCCCTCGAGCGCGCCGCGGAGACCTACTAGCTTTGGTGGTTTCGAGCTGGCGCTCGGTGCCAACGTCCAAGGCGCGGTAGATTGCTCCACCCCACCGCGTACAATGCGCCCATGAGGCTGGGGTTCATCCTGACGGTGCTGATTACGTGTGGAATTGCGGGCTGCAGCAGCAGCGACGATGGCAACTCGGCCGCGCAGCAGGATTTCCTGGACCGCTGCAAGCTGGCCACGGATCTGGCCTGTCAGAAGGGCTTCGACTGCGACAACTTCTTCGTCACGAGTCAGTTCGTGAGTGTCGCGCAGTGCCAACACGAAGCCGAACAGAACTACAAGAAGTCGGTGGGGAACTTCTCTTCCAGCCAGCTCAGGGACTGCGCCAACACCTGCGACCTGATGCGGTCCGATGTGGAGGCGCTCACTTGCGACAAGTTCGATGACGCGGTCTTCGCTCGGTATTCTTGCGGGAACTAAGTCTTAGCTGTGGCTCAGTCTCGTGGGAGACTGAGCCATGCCCGAGGCGTTGATCCACATCGTCATCGCGACGACCGACGAGCGCAAGCGCGCAGAGCTGCAACGTCTCCTCGCGGATCTCCCGGTGGCTTGGTTGGGGGTGAGGGAGCTACTTGGCCCTGACTATCAGCATCCGTTGGGGGCCGGCAGTAGCCTCGAGGAGAGCGCGCGCTCCAAGGCCAGCGCCGTGTGCGAAGCCACTGGCATGTGGTGTTTGTCCGACGCTTCGGGGCTCGAGGTCGATGCGCTGGACGGAAAGCCGGGAGCGCGCTCCGAAGTGTTCGCTCACGATCGCGCGACCGATGCCGAAAACAACGCGGCCCTGCTCTCCGCCTTGGAGGACGTGCATGACGAGGAGCGCCACGCGCGTTTCCGTGCGGTGCTTTGCCTTGTCAGCCCCTGGCAGGGTGAGCTGGAGCTGGTGGATGGCTCCGTGGCCGGACGCATCGCTCGCAGCGCCCAAGGGAGCGGCGGCTTCGGCTACGGCCCGTTGCTGCTCCTCGACGAGCTTCCGGGAAAGACGCTCTCCAACATCAGCGACGCCGAGCGTGATGTTTACGGGCATCGAGCGCGAGCCGTGAACGCGCTGCGTCCACGGCTGCTTCGACGCCTCGACGCGTTGCTAGACGAAACCGAGCGCATCGCCGGCTAGAGGAGCGGTGATGCGTGTTCAGCAGCGAGACGCGTCGCTAGTTACACGTCCCGCTCTGCACCCATGACGAACGCACCGAAGTGTTTTGGATGCTCGCGGGTAGACTCACAGCGACCTCCTTGCCCCAACCGAACAGCGAGTCGTAAGCGAAGGTCTCCGTCATGTCGAACTCGGCGCAGTCGCCGTTCCAGCGCTTGTTTGGATCGTTGTCTCCCCACGACCATGCGAGCCAGCCGATACCGCGCGTGTTGGCCTCGGTGATCAAGCCCCCGTAGTCCAGAGTTGCGCCGCATCCCGGCGGCTCGCGATTCGCGAACTCGCCGATGATGAAAGGCAACTTGGCCGCCTGGAAGTCGTCCATCAGCTTCGCGAGCTGAGTGCGCGTGAGCGGATCGTAGAGGTGCGCGGAGAAGATCAGGTTGTGATCCGGATCGGCATTCATCAGCTCAGCGCCCTTATCCAACAGCACTTGGTAGTCCCGACCGCAGCGACCCGCGTCGATCATCAGCGGTACGTGAATCCCTGCGGAACGCATCGCTTGCACGATCGAGCTGTAGCTGCTGGCGAATGCGTTGTCGTTTGGTGAGCTAGCCTCGTTGGCGATGTTCACGATCAGGTGCGCCTGGTGCTTCTGAATGAAGCTCACCGCATCGCTACTGGTCCAGTAGCTCTGAATGTCTCCTAGGTTCCACTGGCAGGTGGAGTCGTGGAGCTCCAGGATGGGCACCATCTGGTTGTCGACCGCCGCTTGCACGGCGGACTCAGCTTCGTTGATGGCGACGCCGTGGGTGCCGAACCAGAACAAGCGCACGGCGTTGGCTCCGGTCTTGGCGATCTCAGGCAGTGCCGCGCCGGCGCGGTCCACGTACATCGTGGGGTGGTTCACCCCGCGCATCACGAACTCTTCTCCGCACGGATCGTAGATCTTGCCGTCGCTGGTGTAGAAGGTGTCTTGCTGCGGGCCACTGCCAGCGGAGCCGCCAGCGCTCGTTCCCGCGCCACCGGCAGTGCCCCCGCTGGAGCTACCCCCGTTTCCAGCATTGCCGCTGCCGCCGTTGGCAGTGCCTCCGTTGGTGTTTCCTCCGTTGGCAGTGCCTCCGTTACTGCTGCCGCCGCTCGCGCTGCTACCGGCGGATCCGCCGCTCGGGTTGCCCGCGGTGCCACCGACCCCTCCGCTGCCGCTGGCTCCACCAGTGTTACCGCCGGGATCCGAATCGGAAGAGCAAGCGATCAAGGAGAGAGTCAGGGCGGTGACAGCTAGAGTGCGAAATCGTTGGGCCATAGGGAGGCTTCCTTTCGCCTCCACCATGCCTCGCCTGAATGCGAATAGGGCTCGTTTCCAGGCGCAAACGCGTTTCCGTATGAGAGTTGCGCTTAATGCGCACTTGGATGGTCGTTTCCCCTCGGACGCGCAGCCGGGAGGTTTCCTGTTGCAGTAGTTTTCAGTTCTTGCTGCCGAGCAGGTCGAAGTGAGCGCCCATTTGTAGTGTCACCCAGGCGTGGCTCGCGACGATGTCCGCTTGCTCACTCTCGCTGTTCGTGGCCTTGTTGTAGTAGGTGGCCGTCCCGAATTGGCCGCCGCCGAGGGTGAGCATCGGGCTTAGAGAAAACGCGCGTGACAGCCGAATATCCGCGCCAATGCCGATGCGCGACTCGAACGGTGCGTCTTCCAAGCGCAGCTCGTCGCCGTTGGCCCAGCTGGTGCGGAAGCGCCGCCCACCGACCACGATTTCGATCAGCAGGCCGACGTTGTCAGGATCGGACGAGAAGCGCAGTCCGAGCCCGAAGAAGTCAGTCTCGGCGTCCTGTTGCTCACCGTTGCCGGCGATGTCCAAGTCGCCTTTGCCCAACTTAGCGCGTTCCCATGTGAAAAATAGCACGTGGCGGCGTCCCAAGCGGGCTCCGACGTCCAGCTCTCCCATGGGACCGCTGCTCGCGTAGTTCTGCCACTCTTCGCCTTCCGAAGCCAAGCAGATGCCGCTGCGATCCACAGCGGTGCATGTGGCCCAGACGTTTCCGAACGGATGAAAGTAGCCGATGCGTCCGCCAAGCCAGAGCGAGTACTCCGGCGCGAGGTGGCGGGGGCGCGGCGGGGGTGGCGGCTCGTAGACTCCCGGCGCTTGTGGCTCGTAGACCACGATGGGCGGCGGCGGTTCGCTCGTCGCGTAACCTGGAGGTGGTGGCTGTCGCTGCGCGGGTGGCGGTGGCGTCTGCGTTTCAGGTGCTGGCTCCACGTAATACTGAGGACCAGGGCCTGGCGCGGGCTGCGCTTCGGGCGCCGCGGGATCTACGGGCGGTGGCTCTGGAGCCGCGCCTTGGGCGAAAGCCGTCGCTGGCGCCAACAGCGCCACCCCGAGAGCCACTGGACAAATGCCTAGCCGTGACATGACCAAAAGATACCATCCGTCGGGAGCCACCGCCGTTCGGGAGCGGCTCGAGCTGCGAGCTGGACGACGACCAGCTTGGGTTCGCGGGAGCCGGAGCGACGCGCTCTCCCCCTCAACCTGCTGGACTTCGGGCCGAATGCGGCGCTCCGCAAGTGCTTCTTGTCGCATGCAGGGCAGAGATCTGGCCATGGAGTGGCACGCAGGTCTCAGACGTGCGATAGCCGGCGCGCGCTGACGTCTTGCGTTGGCGTCCCCCTGGCTCTGGGGTGAGGCGCGGTGCGTCGAAACGCGCGTTGACCCTGGCTAGAGGTGCGTGCTAATCGACCGCCGCCTTAAAGGGCACCGTGCAGCAAAACTGGAAAGCCCTCGGAACTGTTGGAACCGTCGGGCTCGAGTTCGTCCTCAGCATCGCCGTTGGACTCTGGGTTGGCCAGAAGCTCGATGGTTGGCTCGGGACCGGACCGTGGATGACCGCCCTCTGGCTGGTTTTTGGATTGGTCGCCGGCATCCGCGCCATCGTTCGCGCCTCAGCGCACCTGCAACGGGAAACCGAAGAACTAGAACGCCAAGAACGCGAAGAGCGCAAACGCTACCATGAACGCAAAGGCCACGACCGATAGCTCGAACAGCGGGATCGCTCCCGTGCTGTGGGCGCTCGGCTTGGTCGGCGCTGCGCTAACGGCGGGTTCCTTTCTCTACTTCGGTGCGAAGCATGGCTTCAGCACTGGCCTCGGCGTACTCCTCGCCGCAGGCAACCTGTGGGTCATCGCCAAGGTGATCAGCGGGTTCTTGAGTCCTTCCGAGGGCAAGTCCAAAGGTGGGCTGTTCCTCGTCACCCTGTTCAAGTTTGCCGCCTTGTTTGGCGGAGTGTTCGCCCTGCTCAGGCTGGGCGCCGTAGACATCCTCGCTCTCGGAGTGGGCTACGCCGCGTTGCCGCTCGGTATCGTACTCGGGCAGTTCAAGACGGTTCCCACTCAGGTGCGAGAAGGAAACTAAGCCACAATGGGTCACTACAGCTGGCTGACGCTTCTTCTCGAGAAGTTCAAAGGCAACCTGAGCCGCAACGCTCACATGCTTGGCGAGTCCTTCGTGGGTAACCGCCACGGCACGTGGGAAGACTTCGAGCCGATCACTGCGAGCCTGCTCATCGCCGTCTTGCTGATCCTCATCGGCATGCGCGTGCGCAGCAAGCTGACGAAGCTCGAAGAGGCCGTGGTGCCCGATGACGAGCTTACCCTGCGGACCTTCATGGAGGCCTTCCTCGGCTACTTCTACGACCTCGCAAAGAGCGTCATGGATGCCGACCGCGCCAAGAAGTACTTCCCGCTGATCGCTTCCTCCGCGTGCTTCGTGTTCTTCGCCAACCTGATGGCGCTGATCCCCGGCATGCCGGTTCCCACCAGCAACCTCAGCATCACCGCTGGTAGCGCGCTGGTGGTCTTCGTCGCCTTCAACGCCTACGGCATCATGGTGAACGGCGGCGCGTACATCAAACACCTCGCAGGCCCCTCGCCGATGCTGGCGCCGCTGATGTTCCCCATCGAGGTGATCTCGCTCTGCGTGCGCCCGGTGACCCTCGCCGTTCGACTCATGGTCAACATGGCGGTGGACCACTTGGTGCTCACCACGTTCATGGCGCTCGTCGCCATCATCGTGCCGATTCCGGTCATGTTGCTCGGCTGCATCGTGGTCGTCGTGCAGACGCTGGTCTTCACGCTGCTGACCACGATCTACATCGGTCTCGCAACCGAAGACATGCACCACCACCACTGAACAGGTGGCCGCGACGCTGAGTCGCGAGACAGCGTGGCGCTACACAGGTAGCGGCTCCCCACGGCAAAGAACCAACAGCTTCGCATCCCGCGCGCGGGATCCAAGAACCAACCCACTTAACGGCCCCCGGACTTTCCCCCAAAAAAGCGGTGGCCACCGCGAGCAAAACACACTAAACGCTCGCGCGATCGAGACGAATAAGGAGACTCTCAAGATGTCCACCAAGAACAAGCTGGCCCTCGCCATCGCCACCGTTGCCACCTTCATCAGCTCCAGCGCGTTCGCCCAGGCGGGTGCAGCAGCCAACGAGTGGGACACCAAGGGCTGGATGGGCCTCGCCGCTGGTATCGCCATCGGCCTCGCCGTCCTCGGTGGTGCGCTCGGCCAGGGTCGCGCCGCTGCCGCCGCTCTCGAAGGCATCAGCCGTAACCCCGGCGCTGCCTCCAAGATCCAGACCCCGATGATTCTCGGTCTGGCTCTGATCGAGTCTCTGGTGCTCTTCGGCTTCCTCGTGGCGTTCTTGCTCCAGAGCAAGATCACCTTCGGCGGCTGATTCACTGCTGAAATCAAAACGACCGTTGCACGCCCTTCCCCACGGAAGCGGCGTGCACTGGTGTTTTGTGGTTTTGAGTGGCTAGCTAGCTAGCGGGGGGGAGGCTAGCAGGTGCCCCCGCTACTTCTTGCGCAGGCTACGCAGCGTATCCAGCGACACGTGGAGCAGGTACAGGCCGACGGCGAGCACCATCAAGATGCCGCCCAGCCAGTGGTGCTCCGAAGCCACCAGCCAAGAGCCGCTGAGCATCAGCGCCGAGGACACCACGCCCGACGAGATACGGCGCCCAAGGCGATCCGTGATGGCTTTGCTCTCGAGGGACTCTGTCTTGACCACCAGGCGGCCGAGGGCGATGTCGTCGAGCAGTTCGCTCAGCTGCTGCGGCACGTTGTAGGTGGCGCCGCTCAGGCGCTCTACCCGGCGTAGTAGCTCGTTCCCGATGCGCTCCGGCGAGTAGCGCTTGCGCAAGATCTCGAGGAACAGCGGCTTGACCTCGTTGAAGACGTCGAGCTCCGGATCGATCTCCTTGCCCACACCTTCAATGGTCATCAAGGCTTTGCCGACCAGCATGAAGTCCGGTGGGATTTCCAAGCCGTACTTCGTCGCGCCTTGAACGAGGTCGCGGATAAGCTCCGAGAGCTCGATGTCCTTGAGCTGCTTGCCAAGGTACTTCTCCGCCAGGAGGGACACTTCCGCGCGGTACGCGTTCATGTCCACCTTCTTGGTCTTGGTGCCGATGGCGTAGAGCGCGTCGGCGATGCCCTCGTAGTCCTTGCGCACCGCCGCGACCATCAGGTCCACCGTGAGATCGCGCATGCGTGGGGAGAGGCGCCCCACCATGCCGAGGTCGATCATGGCAAAGACGGGCCGCTCCGGCGTCCCCATGATGAAGACGTTGCCCGGATGCGGATCCGCGTGGAAAAAGCCGTCTTCGAAGATCTGCTTGACGACAATATCCACGGCGATGCGCGCGAGCTTCTTGCCATCGTGGCCGCTCGCCATCGCGTCGTAGATCTTTTGTCCGTCGAGGAACTCCAGGGTGAGCACCTGCTTGCTCGAGGCTTGCTTGTAGACCTTGGGGAACTTGACCTGCTTGTAGCCCTCGAAGTTCTCTGCGAAGCGAATCGCGTTCTCCGCCTCGGTGCTGAAGTCGAGCTCCGAGGTGATGGCGCGATCGAACTGCTGCACCAAGCCGATGGGGGAGTAGATCTTGCTCTCCGGGATGGTGCGCTCGACCAGCGCCGCGAGGCCGTGGAGGATGTCGACGTCGCTCTTCACGGTGTCGCCGATGCCTGGTCGCTGCACCTTCACCGCGACCTTCACCACGCCTTCATCCGTCTTGAGCGTGGCGCGGTGCACCTGAGCGATGCTGGCGGCGGCGAGGGGCTCTGCGTCGAAGGTCTCGAAGACGTCTTCGATGGGTGCACCGAGGGAGTGCTCGATCTGTCGCCTGATGTCTTCGTAGGCAACGGGGGGGACGGAGTCTTGGAGCTTCTTGAGCTCGCGAACTAGGTCCGCCGGGAGCACGTCGGTGCGCGTGCTGATGATCTGGCCGAGCTTGATGAACGACGGGCCCAGGTCTTCGAGCACACGGCGCGCACGCACCGCGGAGGACATGTTCTTCGCCTCGGCGGCGCCCTTCTGCTCTTCCGCATCGAGCTCCGCGTCGAGCTCCGGGTCCTTCTCTTTGCCCTTCTTTCGTCCGAGCCCGGTGCGATAGACGATTTCACCGAAGCCATGTCGAACTAGGACGCGCGCGATGTCGCGCACGCGCGCGAGGTCGCGCGCGGCGGTCAACAGTGAGACCACAGGCTATTCCAATCCGACTTGGCTGAGCCCCGCGGAAAGCTTGGAACGCAGCGCCATGAGATCGAAGGCGCCTGCGCTCGCTGAACCCACGGACTGCACCGCGCGCTCGGCTCGCTCGCGCGCGACGTTGCTCAAACCCAGGCGATCGCCGAGCAGTCGCAGCGCCTCTTGCTCCTTGGCATCGACATGACCCTTGAGGCCGACGACCCAACCGGCGGCCGCATAGGTGAACAAGCGCGTGAGGCGATTCATGCGGATCGTTTCCACATGGTCCAGAGTGATGCGCTGAGCGATCGCCGACTCAACGGCGCTCAGATCGCCCTGCTGCAGCCCAAGCTGCTGCGCGGCCATTCGGATGCCCTGGGCCTCCTCGGGAGCCATCTCACCATCCGCCCAAACCACGGCGGCCAAGGCCACCAAGGTGTCGCGCCCGATCTCTAGATCCATGCCGCGTAGTGTAAGTGAACTCAGCGCACCCGTACCAGCGTGCCGGGGTCGTACTGCGTCGGGATGACGGCGCTCCAGCCTGCGGGCAAGCGCGGACTTGCCCAGTGAAAGAAGCGCTCTGCGGCGCGGGGCGTCAAGTTCACGCAACCATGGCTTTGGCGCCTACCAAAGCGCCGGTGCCAGAAGGTGCCGTGAAGGCCGTAGCCCCTCTTGAAGAACAACACCCAAGGCACTTCCTCGATCGCGTAGTAGCGCCCGGCGTATTCGTTCTCCAGGTTGTCCATATCCGTGGTGCGCAGCTTCACCCAGATGCGATGGGCGCCCTTGGGCGTGGCACGCTCGCTCTTGCCAGTGCCTTTTCCGGTGCTCGCAAGGGCGGTGAAGAGCGGCGTCGAGCCGCGATAGGCCGTGACGACTTGTTGATCGATCTCCACATCGATCCAGCGCTCATCAGGCTGCACCTCGGGCGGTGGCTCGGTTGGTGTGGGCGCGCGCACATCGCTCTCCGAGACCCAGCCACGCTCGATCTTGAACCAACGCTTGCGATTCTTGGTGACGACCTCACTGAAGCGAATCGACTCGAACTGATTCAAGGTGGTGACCCGTTCGCCGCCGTTCGGCTTGCTGCGAACTGTCGTCATGGGTGAGTACACCCAGCCGGCGTCCAGCTTTCCGTCCTCGAGTTCCTCAGTGGAGAAGCCCAGTGGCCGCGCCGGATTGAGATCGCGCATCGGGAGCCAGAGGCCTTTGGTGTTCAGTCCGTAGGCTTCGCCGACGACGTTGCGTTCGATGCGCACCAGCGCGACGGACATACCGGGCTCGTATTGATTGTCTGGGGCGCCGACGTCGCCCAGGGACAACTTGGAGTAGCCGAAGCTGCCGTCCGCCCCTGCGAAGTAGTAGTCGAGGGGCAAGCCACTGCTGGTTGGCGTTGGGTTCGGATCCTCGGGGAAAGGCGCCGCCCGGGAGAGCTCGACGTTTGCGTCACACACCCAGGCGAGCGGACCCACGTTCAGCCAGGTGCCGCTGCAGCCTGGGCCACGTTGGCTGCCGTAAAGCGGGAGCTTCGCGCCAAGCAGGGCGGTGCCGCGTCGAGGCGACTTTCGATCTGGGCGGGTCCATAGGTACTCACCCTGTCGTAGGATGAGCACGCTGCGCGCGTCGTCTGGCAGAGGCACCGAGGACTGCCACAGCGGCTGGCTCCTGGCGGTGCTGTCGCTCAGCGCGGCCATGCCCAAGGCACCCAGGACAGCAAGCCAGGGTGCCGCTAACAGGAGCAACGGCCGCGATCTCACGCAGCGATCGTAGCGCGCTGACTTGGGGTGGGCCCAAGTTGAGGGCACCAGAGCACCTCACCCCAAAAGTTGGGGCTGAACTCGGCTTGGTTACGCGCGTGTGTGGGGCACAAAAGCAAACGACCCGCGCCTTGGGACGGCACGGGTCGCTGCTATTGGGAGCTGCGCTGGGCTCAACCGTGGAAGGTGAAGCGCATCTCGTGATCGCAGACCTTGAAGAAGTCGCCTTCGTTGATCACCTTGCGTTGCACCCGCTGGCCTTGGTGCTCGATGCCGTTGGTCGAGCCCATATCCACCATGTAGTACTGGCCGTTCAAGAACTCGATCATCGCGTGCTGACGCGAGACGTTCGGGTCCTTGATTGTGAGGTCGCTCGACTGCTTTCCGCGGCCGATGATGAAGCGCTCCTTGGTGACCGGGAAGCGCGTCCCCTCGTACTCGACGAAAAGCGCCGGAGCCGGATTGTATCCCTGTGCCGGGGCCATGCGCTGGGCCGGCGGCGGGGGTGGAGGCGCGGCCGGAGGCGGCGGAGGCGGCGGAGCCGCGTGAGGCATGGGGGGCGGCGCGGCGGACCTGAGCGCATGGGCGCGGGAGGCGGCGGCGGCGCTGGCGGGGCGGGGGGAGCCGGCGGGGCCGGTGCGCGGCCCGTAGGGGGCGGCGGCACACGGCTCGCCCCAGGAGGCGGCGGGGAGGCGGCGGCGGTGCTGCACCCATGGGCGGAGGCGGCGGCGGCGCTCCGGGCGGCGGAGGCGCACGACGAGAAGTCGGCGGTGCCGGCGGCGGACCACTGCGCGAGGGCGGCGGCGGCGCCTTGGAGCTACGCGGCGGCGGCGGTGCGGCCGAAGGGGGCCCGGGAGGGGGAGGCGCCGCGGCGCCGGCCGGTTGCCCCGCGGAATAGCCGCGTTGACGCGCGTACTGCTTCATCGCGTCGTTGATCAGGTAGTCGACGGAGCATTCTAGCTCCTGTGCCATCTGTTCGAATCTGACCCAGAGGGCATCGCGGCATTGGAAGGAGCGAGGCGTCTTCTTGTTGGGATCCGTCATGCTTGAGCCCTAAAGCTTCATTGCTTTCAGCAGGTGGGGGGTCGAGAGCTTACTCATTCTTTGTTGTCTTCCGCCTGTTTTTTCGCGGCTTCCTGCTTCTTGCGCTCTTCCTCTTCCTTCTTTTTGTCGGCCTCGGTGCGCTTCTCCATGGAAGGTTTCACGCAGTAGCGAACGAACTCCCCAATGTTGGAGACTTCTTTGGTCTCGGTCTTGTCCCCCTTGTCGCCCACCGGGACCTCACACTTCCACTCGCAGTCATCGGCCTTGCAGCTGGGCACGCGGGTGGACTCTTGCTCGAAAGGCGTCACCTTACCGAGCTGATCCTTTGTTCCGTACTTGCTGTAATACGCCAATGCGGACAGACGGACCGACGGCGAGTAGCCAGAGCCGAGGTACTTGTCAGCAAGCTCGTCGCCCTTCTTGTCGCCTTTGAGCTCGCCCATGCGCACGCCGTAAAGCACGGGTTCGGAGATCGACATGCCCTTGTCGTTGCGCGCGAGCTTGCTCATGAACTCATCGAGCTGACTCTGATCGCTCATGCGCAGCGCGAGATCCGCGGCAACCCAGCGCAGCTTCCAGTCGTCGGCTTTGAACAGCTCGTACAGCTTGTCGATCACGAGCTTGCGCGGCATCTCGCCGACGCGCTGAAGGGCGACGGAGCGAATGGTGTTCGAGGTGTCCGACGCGGACGCGAGCTTCATCACGACTTCGATCTGCTCGGGGCGATCCTTGTCGAGGTGACCGGCCAGCGCCGCCAACGCGGTTGCGCGGCGCTTCTCCAGCTTGCCTTCTTTGTCTTCGCGGGACGCGTACTCGAGCAGGTAGTCGACCACCGGCTTGCCGCCAACTTCCTTCATCGAGCTGAAGGTGCGGAGCAGCTCTTCTTCCTGGTAGGCCTCGAGCTGCCCAGCGAGCTGATCCTTGGTGACCTTGGTCAAACCCGACGCCTTGTTTGCGGCGTCGACAGCGGCTTCCTTCTGCTTCTTCCAACGCTCGCTCTCGATCTCTTTCGCGATCTTCACGAGCGCGGTGCTGGCAGCGAGCTTCGTTTCCGCGTCGCCGAGCTCGGCGACCATGCTCGCCATGTTGCTGATGCGCTTCGCGCCGGGCACCATCAGCTTCGGTAGTTCCTTCACACCTGGAGCACCTAGGGTGCGCAGCACCTGCTCCATGCCTGACATCTGAGTGGTGTTGTCTAGGCGATTGGCGAAGTCCGCCATGGCCCACTCAGCGAGCGCGGCTTTGATCTCGCTGCGCAGTTTGTCGTCGCCAATCAGGTCCTTGTCCTCGTAGGTGAGCAGCGCATAGGCCGCATCTTTGTAGGGGTACGAGGTGTCGGCGGGAGCAGGCTGACCTGCCTGCGCTTGAGGCGGCGGCTTACGGATCTCGGCGACCAACTGCGGAACGACCTTGGCGACGATCTCCTTTCGGTCCTCCGCCGCCAGGTTGCTCAACGCCTCCAGCAACCCCACGCACTCGGGGTTGTCGGCGCAGGTGATGCCAACGCGCTTTCCGCCGCGCGGCTTCATGCGCACGAGCGTCATGGCCGCTTCGACGCGCAGATCGAGCGGGTACTTGTCGTGGGTGAGTACCGCGATGAGCTTTCCGGGACCTTGCTTGGTTCGGCCCCAACGGTGCACATCGTCAGTGGTGGTTCGACACCCAGTGGTGATGAAGACGGAGGCGAGGGTCGCCGTGAGCATCCCGGTTGCAGCGGCTCGCCGCGCGTAAAGGCGCCATACCATTGGTTTACCTATCTTCTCCCCAACCCGTCGGTTGCCCGCTTGCTAAGCGGGAGACGCCTCACTGCCCTCTCCGTATCCGCGGGAGAACGCCGTGAGGCTGATGGTGGCGGGCGCCCAGCTGGGCCCTGCCGCGTCAAATAGTAGCCTTCGCTGTCGTCGTGACTCAAGCAGACGACCAAGTGCATCGTGCCCTCAGGACCTTCTACCTGTCCCACGCTGCCGCAGGCTAGCAGTGGCTGGGCTCATCCCCGCCATTTTGTGGCCTGACGGTCGCCCAGCGTGGTTCCTTTAGCGGCTCCAAACCCACCAGGTGAGCGGCAATCGCGGCTTATCGAAGTGCGCTCGCTTCCATCCCGGCTCCAATCGCGCACGGGCTGGCCGAAAACCCAGCAGGAGCTTTCCTGGTAGGGCGAGGTGCGCTAATGTAGGCAAAGGTAATCCTGAATGGGTGCAAGGCTTTTCACTCCCCGACGTGCGGTCGCTGGCGCTGACGAACCGGAAGCGCCTGCCAAAGTTGCGAGCCATGCCGAGCCTCTGCGGAAGGGACGCGAGGCGGCGGCGTTACTGTTGTTCGCCATCGCCGTCTTCCTATGCCTGGCGCTGGCCAGCTTGCGCACCGACCCGATGGACCCAGCCCTCGAGGGGGCCGACTGGATGGGCCCCGTTGGTGCTTTCGTCGCGGGAATTCTGGTGCGTGCGTTTGGGCTGGTTGCCTGGTTTGCACCGATCGAGCTGGCGCTGCTCAGCGCGCCGCTCTTCACGAAGCGCGCGAATCGCGCGAACGCCCTGCGACTGGCGGGCGATCTGGTTGTCGCGATCATCCTCTCATCGTTGGTGCAGGTGGTCGCTCCAGAGCTCCTAGCCTTCGGGCGAGCGCCGGCTGCAGGCAACGTCGGCTTGCTGTTTGGCGAGCTGATGCGCGCCATGTTCAGCACTTTGGGTTCGTTTCTGGTGGGCAGCACCGCCGTGGGGCTGATCCTCATTGGGCGGAGCTCCTTCTCCTTCATCGAACTCTGCCAAAAGGCGATGACCTTTGGTCGCTGGCTGATGGTGCGTTTCCGTGCGGCAGGTGACCGGCTGGGTGTCGCTTGGCGACAGGCCCAGGAGATCCGCCAACAAAAGCGGGCGGAGGCAGCCCTTGCCAAGCTGCCGCACATCTCCGACAAACCGAGCGATGAAGCGATCATCGCGCACCTCACTGACGACGACTCGGATTGGTCGCCCCTCGAGTCCACCGGCGAGCCGCCGCTAGCGCTCAGCGAGCAACTCAAGCAAACCTTCCAGCTGCGCGCCAAGCTCGACTCTGAGCCAGGGCAGACTCAGTCGCCGCCTCAAGCCGAGGAGGTGAGCAAGGCGCCTCAAGCAAAGACGCCGACTCCCACTTTGGCTGACGCCGTGCTCGGGAGTGACGACGCCGAAGATGTTTCTCCGCGGAAGCGAAAGAAGCAGAAGCAGATCGAGGTAGAAGCCCCGGAAGTCGAGCCGGAGCAGCCCGACGAGACACTGCTCGAGGCAGCCGAGGAGCCCGAGGCGGTGGACCTCACCCCCAAGAAATCCAAGGGAAAAAAAGCCAAAGACGTCGAACTCGGGCCTACCATCGTCGACACCAAGCCTCAGCAGCAGACCGAGAAGGCGCGGCGCATCGCCAAGAAGAAGGCAGGCACCTACGAGCTGCCGTCTACCGAACTCCTGGAGGCACCGCCGCCAACGATTCAAGAAGTCGACAAGGCTTCCGTGCTGGAGCTCTCGGATCGTCTCGAGAAGACGCTGGCCGACTACGGCGTCACCGGCAAGGTGGAGGAGATCCATCCAGGGCCCACCGTCACCACCTACGAGGTCGCGCCCCAGGCGGGCACCAAGGTGAGCAAGGTCGCGGGGCTCAGCGATGACCTGGCGCTTGGGCTGAGCCGCAAGGTGCGCATCATCGCGCCCATCCCCGGCAAGAGCCGCATCGGCTTCGAGCTACCCAACGACGAGCGCGTGCCGGTCAACCTGCGCGAGCTGATCGAAGACAAGCGCTTCGCCAAACTGGCGGAGAAGGCGCCGCTGCCCGTGGTGCTCGGCCGCGACATCGTCGGCGCGCCTTTCTATGCGGATTTGGCCAGCATGCCCCACGTGATCGTAGCGGGCGCGACCGGCGCCGGTAAGAGCGTCGGGCTCAACGTGATGCTCACGAGCATCTTGTATCACCGCTCGCCGGAAGAGCTGCGCATGCTGATGATCGACCCCAAGGTGGTCGAGCTCGCGCCGTTCGACGGCATCCCACATCTGCTGCTGCCGGTGGTCACCGACATGAAGCAGGCCGCGACGGCACTCAAGTGGGCCGTCGACGAGATGGAGCGCCGCTACCAGCTGTTTGCCAACGCCGGGACGAAGAACATCGGCACCTACAATCGCTACGTCGATCGGGTGCGAAACGGTGAAATCCAGCTGCCCAAGGCTGAAACGGTGACCGCCGTCGATGCCTCGGGTGAAGAGATTCAGATCCCCGCGGCAAAGGAGGGCGACGACGGCCTGCAGCTGCCGGACCGCCTGCCCTTCATCGTGATCGTGATCGACGAGTTCGCCGACCTGATGATGCAGCAAGGCAAAGACGTGGAGGCGTCCGTAGCTCGCCTCGCGCAAAAGGCACGAGCCGCCGGGATGCACGTCGTACTGGCGACTCAGCGCCCGAGCGTTGACGTCATCACCGGCATGATCAAAGCCAACTTCCCCACCCGAATCGCTTTCCGTGTGGCACAGAAGGTGGACAGCCGCACTATCCTGGACGAGATGGGCGCCGAAGTGTTGCTCGGCAAGGGCGACATGCTGGTGAAGATGAACGGCGCCAACGACACTCGGCGTGTGCAGTGTCCCTTCATCAGTGAGGAAGAAGTCGACGCGCTGGCTGACCACTGCCGCTCCCAAGGTGAGCCTGTCTATCAAGATGAGATCTTGAAGGCCGCCGAAGAGGAGGGCGGAGACGAGGACAACTCCGAGCCGATGGACGCGCGCTACGACGAAGCAGTGCGCATCGTGGCCGAGACCCAGCGTTGCTCCACCAGCTGGCTGCAGCGCAAGATGACCATCGGCTATAACCGCGCGGCAAAGATTGTAGAGATGATGGAGAAGCAAGGCATCGTTGGTCCGCCCAACGGCGCGAAGGATCGCGAGATCCTGATCTCCAATCACTGAGCTTTTTTGGGGGGGAGGGTAAGCCGCTCACCCCCGTTCAGTGCTGCGCGCCGCCAGGGAGCTCGCTACGCCGCAGCCGCCGGCTCGGTGCCCTTACGCCCCAGGTTCACCAATACCGCGAAGATCGCGCCCGTCGCGAACATGATCAGGCTGTAGATGGCTGGAGGGATCCCCATCTCGGCGTTCTTGAGGATTTCGGTGGTTACGAAGAGCGCGGTCGTGCCGTTCTGAATGCCCACCTCGATGCCAATGGTCACTGACTGCTCGCGCCCGAGTCGCACACCCTTGGACACGAAGAAGCCGAGGGCCAGCGCGGTGACGTTCAGGGCGAGGCTGCTCAAACCCGCCTGCGCGAAGAAATCAGGAAGCTTCTCCCAGTTTTCGCGCATGATGCCCGCGATCACCAGCGCCAAGAACAGCAGGGACAGCCACTTCACCGCCGTTTCCGAGCGGATCGCAAATCCGGGAGCGCGGCTGCGGATGAACATGCCGATGCCCACCGGCAGCGCGGTGATCGCCACCAGCGTGACGATGGTCTTCGCGATAGGCAGCTTGATCGCCTGCCCCGCGGCCATGAAGTGCTCGAGGGCCGGAGCGAGCAGCAGGGGAAGCGTGAAGGGGCTGACCAGGCTGACCACCGCCGTCAGCGTGATGGACAATGCGATGTCCCCCTTGGAGAGGTAGCTCAGCATGTTGGAGGTCGTGCCGCCGGGGCTCAGCGCCAACACGAACAGGCCAACCGCCATCGCGCCCGTCAGGCCGAACACCTTGATCACTCCCAGCCCAAGCAGCGGGAGCACGAGCATCTGCAGGCCAATCCCCACGGCAACTGCTTTCGGCTTCTTCACCACGCGGCCGAAGTCGGCGGGGACCAGGGACATGCCCATGCCGAGCATGATCACGAACAACGCCAGAGGCAGAACGACCTTAACGAGCAGACTCGACTCCATGACCCTCCATGCTCGGCCACACACCCCGCCCGCGCGTCTCGCGATACGTTGGACGCCCTCGGGCAGCCGAGCGGCCGAATCCTAACAGCTGTTTGGTAACCGCCGCAGGGGAAGTTCGACCCGGAAAATTCGGTCCCGCGTGGAAAATGCCGTGGAGGGGCGCAACTCGTCACTACATCGCCCGTACGCGCTTGCCCGCACGCCGCGACCGGGACGTATGATGAGCGCCTCCTGGGTTCTGATGACTTCGAGGTTGCTGGCGTTCGAGATCCCCGAGCCGCGGGAAGACGATGATGAGGACGTCGCGTGGGCGCTGCAGACGGCCGTCGTGCAGTGGAATCGTCAGGCCTACGCGGACACCATCACCTGGCTGCGGCGCGCGGAAGATTTCGCGAAGGGCGTCGGGGCGACTGAGCGAGCGGGGCAAATCGATCAGGTCGCGACGCGCATCGCAAACGAGATGGCAGACCTCGCCTCCAGCGAGGAAGAGACGGACGTCATCACGTCCGCGCCCAAGCTCGAGGCGTTCGCTGACGTCCGACCGCGAGACAGCTTTGGCGACATAGAGGTCGATGTCGTCATTTCAGATCCTGCAGCGAGTCCCTCCCCTCCAGCTCCGCCGGTCAATCTCGCTTCGACGCAGCAGTCCACCTATCAGAGCGCAGAGGTTGCAGCCGCGAGGGCGAAGTCGCGCCAGCCCAGCGAGCGCGAGCCAGATGTGACGGTGTCGAATCACCCTCCGCCGCCTCCGAGGCGTCCGCCTCCGCCACCACGCACTGGGGCTCCGCCACCGCCGCGCACTGGGGCTCCGCCACCGCCGCGCCCGCCGCGCGCCGGAGGTCCACCGCCGCCCCCAAGCGCGACGGGTATTCCACCACTTCCTCCACCGCGTGCGATCGCCGAAGCGGTGAGCCTGGATGCTGACCTGGTCCGCGACACCGCGGTCGAGATGGACGAGGAGCCCGGTGGGAACACGGAGCGGGTCGCTCAAGCGCTGGATCGCATGCGGCGAGACTCTTCCGTCGATGCGCTGCTGAGCGACACGCCTTCGTCGATGCCGGCACCGGTGTCTGCCTCCGAGTTGATCGAGGCGAGCGGCGTGGATTCCTTGATGGACTCCGCGGCGCCCGTGTCCATGTCGGAGTTGATCCCTGAATCGACGGCAGATCGACCGACGCCCGACTTTGGTCAACACAGCGCGTCCGAGGCCCCGGTTCAGGATGCTCCGACGCTCAAGCGGATCCGTACGGCAACGCCTACCGACGTCATGCCCGCGGCGCGTCGTCCGGACGCAGGCGTGCCGCGTCCCCATACGGAGGACGTCACCGAGCAGATGGTCGCCTTCGATCGTCCCACGGTGGTGGCTGACCGGACGTCGTCGGTACCCCCCTCGGTGGATCTGGAGTCGGAGCCTCCGGGCGCCGATCCAACGGAGCGCAAGCTCACCGCCGCTGAGCCCGCGTCGCCTTCTTCGTTGCCACCGCCAGTCGACGAACGCCCGACGGAGGTGCCCCTCAGCGCAGGCCTTGGACCGATGGTCGAGGGCGTTTCACTGATGGAGGTCCAGGGGCTGGAGGACTTGCCGGAGGAGGCCCAGCTCGAGCTGGTGCAGAGCGCGGAGCTGGTCACCCTTGGCATAGACGAGGAAATCAGCCAGTTCGAGGTCGCGTTGGTCACCGCCGGCGAGGTGCGAGTCATGCCAGCCGTGGATGATTTGGTCGCGGCCTCCGCGGGAGTTGGACATGTCGTTTTCACCACGGGCTCCCTCGAAGAGGGCGTGGCGCTCCGCGCTGTCGCGGGCGAGGCGGGCGCGACCGTTGCCGTGTGGAGAAAGGGCGCGATGGAACGCGCCACCGCAGACTGCCCATGGGTCGCCGACGAGCTGAAGTTGGTCGCGGATCGCTTCCAGTCCCTGGCGGGAGCCGCGATGGGCATGCTCGGCGAGCGCCTGGATGAGACGCTACGCGGACAAGTCACGGATCGTCTCGACGTCCGTCGATTGCTGCCTGACGAAGTGGTGGTGGAGGCGGGGAGTCCCGTACCGGGCCTGTTCATCGTCGGCGCTGGCCGCCTCGAGCAGGTCAACGGCGACGACGTGGAGGAGCTCTTGCCAGGCGACTTCGTGATGCCCGCGCAGATCCTGAGTGCCGGCAAGGCGCCAGCCACCGTACGCGCCGGCGCAGGGGGCGCCGTGGTGCTCTTTGGTGAGCGGATGACCGCCCATGAGCTGTTGATGATGGTGCCCCCGCTGCTCGAGATTTTGAGCGCTTGAGCCAGCGTCGGGTCAGGCCGGCTACTCAGCGCCAGCGACGCTGACAGCTTGCGTGTTCGAGTCGCGGGCCTCGATCTCCCAAGTCAGCTCTTGGTGGCCCTGAGCGCCCGCGAAGCGCAGCCCGAACCAGCGAGCCTTGGGCGAGATGGTGGGTGAACCATCGGCTTTCCGTGTGGGAAATCGCAGGCGAAACGCGCTACGCCAGGGCGTGGTGTAAGGGAAGTACGTGCGCTCGATGGCTCCCGGACGCTTGATCACGACGATCTCGCTGGGGGCGGTTTCGTTCCCCTGTTCGTCAATCAAGCGCACGATCCAGGCGGCGTTCTCCGCCGTGAGATCGGCCCACTTGTGCTTCTCTGCGAAGAGCGCGGTGTAGAACTGGTGGTACTCCCGCGACTCCGAGAGCGAGCGCTCGAGCAGCAGCTTGCGCTGGTCGATGGTCAGGCGATAGTCGGACGAGTAGCGCACGACGTACGCCCAGCGGAAATCCCAGCTCTCGTACGTCGCGGTGACGTTGAGCACGTTGTCGAGCTCACTCATGACGATGAGCTCTGCGTCCCGAGTCCAATCACGCAGGACGGCCTCATAGTCGGTGGAGACGTACTCCCGCGGTCCCTCGTGCATGCTGACCTTGGGCGTCCCGCAGGCGCAGAAGAGCCAACTCCCGACGATCGCCAGCGTGCCGAGGGCGAACCCTCTCGAGAACCGCGGTAGCCGAGTCTCCGCCACGTTGGCGCGTGGCTCATCATTTCCGCGTTGGCGCTGGCTCTGCCGCCTCACGCTGGGAACCATACCCTAAACTCGACGGATCAGCTGCGCTTCCTTGGCGGCGCGCATCAAGCGGTGATTGTTGCCGTGGCCGGGGTGGTCCGCCGTCAGCTCGCCCAAGAGCGGCCCGCCGCAGAGGTAGAGATCACCCAGGAGATCGAGCAGCTTGTGTCGCGCTAACTCCGCGCCTCGCATCGGTCCCCCGGGAGGCATCACAGCGCCCGCGTCGTCCAGCACCATCACGCTCCGTGGGTCTACGACCCGCGCGCGCCCCGCCGCGAGGAGCCGCTCATGATCCTTGCGAAACCCGAATGTCCGAGCTGGAGCGATCTCCGCCAGGAAGTGTGAGCGAGTGCCGTCCCAGGTAGCCCACTGTTCGCCGACGCCGGGGAAGTCGACGCACACTTGGACGAGCACGTGATTGGCTGGCTGAAAGGTGTAGCGCGCGGTGCCGATCGATAGCTCGCCCGGTCGCGCGATCACATAGCGAGGGGGCGCTTCCGGCAAGTCCAGGCCCAGCAAAGCGAGGCTGAACTCGAGTGCACCGCCATCCAAGAGCGGCACCTCCGGCCCGCTCGCGCGGATCTCCACGTCTTCGTACACGCCGAGGCCTGCCAGGGCGGCACACAGGTGCTCAAACAAATCTAGGCGGAAATTGGGGTCAGCCTGGACTCCAACCTGGACGCCATAGTCGGTGCGCAGCACCTCGAGCTCGTCGAGCGGTAGGCTCTTCTTGCCGATCCGCAAGCGCACCGGCCCGAGATCGCGATCCATCGCGACGCTGCACAGGGCGCCGGTGTGGAGGCCCCGGCCATGAAACGCGATGCGATCCATGGCGGCGAGCCTAGTTGCAACGGGTGCTAGCTACCAGTGAGACGACCGACGTCGCCCACGCTGACGACGAGTAGCAGCATCAGGAGCACGGCCATCCCAACCAGGTGCACGGTTGCCTCGACCTTTGCGTTGGCGCGCCGACGAGTGATCGCCTCGTAGCCGAGGAACATCAAGCGGCCGCCGTCCAGCGCGGGCACCGGCAGCAAATTGAACACCGCGAGCCAGGTGCTCAGCACGCCAAGCAGCATGAGATAGGAGTCGGGCCCGTGCTTGACGGACTTGGTTATCTCCTCGCTGATGCGGATCGGTCCACCGAGCTCCGCTTTCTCCTTCAGCGTGATCAGGCGTCCGAGGCTTGCCAGCATCTGGCCTACCAGCTCCGCTGGCATGACCACGGCAAGCTTCGCTGCCTTTCCGAACGGAACCGGCTCGCGAAGCTCCTTGGAGCTGATCCCGATTAGGCCTTTGCCTTCGGCGTTCTTCGGGGTCACGGTCAGCATCTGCTCGCTGCCTTCGCGATCGACTACCACCTCGAGCTTCTTGTCGGGGCTAGCCTGGACGGTGGTTAGCAGATCCTTCCAGGTCTCGAGTTGCTTACCGTCGATGCTCTTGATCGTGTCGCCGCTCTTGAAGCCCGCCGCCGCCGCAGGCATGTCTTTGCTGACTGTGTCGACGCTGAGCGTGGCCTTCTTCTCTCCCCCAACCAAGATTGCCGCGAGGAAAAGAATTGATGCGAACAAATAGTTGGCGAGAGGGCCCGCGAAGATCGCCGTGATGCGCGCGATCAAGCTGGCGTTCGCGTAGCTCTCCTTGTCATCCGGGTCGATGTCCTCCAGCGGGTTCATCCCGTGGATCTGCACGTACGCCATGAAGGGGATCGGCGCGACCTGGTAGATGGTGTCGCTGTCCTTCGGCTTGTGACGCCAGATGGCTGGCCCGACGCCGATGCTGAACTTCAGCACCTTCATTCCGAACGCCCGAGCCGCCACGAGGTGACCGGACTCGTGCACCACCATCAGCAAACCCAACCCCAAGATTGCCGCGACAATGCCGATAACCTTATCCATCGATCCTCTGTGTATAGTCCGCTTGGCCCATCGCCGCCACGCCCCGCCGGCGAGGCGTCAGCGTTGCTCGCCTGCTTTGGGCTCACCGATTTTCGAGCGGCCTCGAACAAAAGCGGCCGAATAGGACTTACGGGCGAGCTAGCCCTTTGGTTCAGCTTTTGGCGAGCTGTTCAGTTTTGACTCAGTCTTGCCAGCCCGGTTGGCCTACAGCAGGAACGAAACACCCACCGATACACTTGGATAGCCCAGGCGGAGCGTCAGGCTCAGGTTGTCCGCGAAGTGGTAGCGGCCACCTGCGTAGAAGACGAACGGGTCCAGTCGGTCCTTGTCGTTGCGCCGGAAGCGATAGGCGATGCCCGGCTCACCAAAGACCGACCAATCTCGAGACACCCAGAAGTTCCACTGCATCACGAGCGGCAGCACCAGCTCGCGGTAGTCGCGGCTCTCTCGTACACAGGTCTGGTTGCCCACTGGCCCAGTACAGATGACCGCGTCGGCGCTGCCGTAGAACAACAGGTCCGCACCGAAACCAATTCCAACGGTGTTGTTGATCGAGCTGACGAACCCGTTGTCCACCAGTTCGAAGGTGAAGCGCCCGCCAGGACCGTAGCCGTTGCCCTGAACCGGACCTGGTGCATTGCCCACGCCCAGCAGCAGATGAGGCTCGGCCTCCAGGGAGTAGCGCGGGTGAGCGCCGGGACGCTTGATGGTCGAGGTGTCCGCAATCGCGCTGCCAGCCAGACAGAGTCCAGTGACCACGACCGCGAGGGCGACCAACGAGGGAACGCGACGAGGGGAGGCGGGCACGTGCTTCGGAACGAAGCGCTGCGCAGCGACGCGTGATGTCATGCCTCAAACCTTACTCGAGGTGCCTCGGCGCGTGAGCCTTTCGTCGCTTTCCGGGCATGATCGACGGCGCGCGGCGCGGCGATTCTTGCGCCCTCGCGGCAGCCCAGAGCAGCTCCTCAGAGCACCTGTTCAGAGCCGGAGAGATGCGACTTTCGAGCATGCTTCGCGCGTGTTGCTCGGCTCTCGGCGCGCTGCTAGGTTGCGCGCCCCGTGATGCCGTGAACCCGCTGCCGAGTATCCGGAAGCAGGGTGCGCCGCGAGGGACTCGAGAGGAATCCATGACTGAGAATCTGCCTGCCGGCGCTCAAGCCGCGAACCTTCAGCTGACTGGCGGTGCCGCCATCGTGGCCCCCGTAAGCGCGTTCCCCGGTGGCGTGCCATCGAACGCGTTGATCCTGCTGCCGCTCACGCAGCCCTCTGACGAGCTGAAGGGCCAGCTGGAGAAGGGGCCCCTCGCCGTGACTCCCGAGCAGATGTGGCAGCTCCTCGGCTTCAACGGTCCGGCGGTGCAGGTCACGGATCAAGAAGGTCGTCCGATCGCTATCGGCTTGGAGGATCTCCTCGCTGGTCTCGAGAAGAACTGGAAAGAGAACAAGGACGATCTGAACGCCGGCCGCATGTACGCCCAGGAGCTCGTGAAGTACGGGCGCCTCGAGGCGGCGGAGAAGGCGCTCGCCAAGGTGGTCGCTCAAGGCGGCATGGTCGGCGAGGACTGGCTCGGACTCGGCGTGACCCAGCTCCAGCAAGAGAAGTGGGAAAAGGCGGAAGCGACCCTCAAGGGCGCGCAGAACTTGCTCAAGGGCAATCCGTTCCCCACGTTGCACCTCGCCAAGGTCGCCAAGGGCAAGGGCGATTCCGCGGGGGAACGCGAGCTGATCGAGAAGGCAATCGAGATCGATCCCAAGTGCGTCGATGCTTGGGCGTACCTCTTTAGCCAGGTGCGCGAAGCCTCCGATGAAGACGCCGCGGTCAAGGCGGTGGATGAGCTGGCGAGCAAGGAGGCGAACAAGGCCACCGCCGCGCCGTACATCGCGATCCAAGGCTTCTACGCCAACGAAGAGAGCACCCGTGAGCAGGCGCTCAAGTGGGCCGAGAAGGCCGTCGAGCGCAACAGCGACGACCCCCTGGCCCTGGTGTGCCTCTCCGCCCTGCACGGCCAAAAGGGCGACCTGCCCAAGGTGATCAGCCTGCTACAGCCTCACGAGGCGAAGATGGCGCGCGACGTGCGCCTGGCGAACAACTACTTCGAGGCGCTGTTCCAGAGCCGTCAGATCGACAAGGTCACCAAGCTCTTGAACGCACTCGCGGGTTCACCGAACCGCGAGGTGAAGCAGTTCGCCATCGAGCGCTCCCGTGCCGTGGCTCAGTACCTCCAGCAGCAGCAACGTCAGGTCGCTGCGGCTGCTCAACAGCGCTGAAAAGCGTTTCCGTACGGCTTAAAGAGGCCGAACGACGCGGTGCCCCCTTTGGGTGGCGCCGCGTTGCATTTTGTTCTCCCCCCCCAAAGAAAAAGCGTTCGAAACGCGGAGTTCTGGCGCGTTTTTGGGGGTGAGGTCCACCGCAGCTCGCCCCAAGCTGGCTCAATCTTAGTGCCGGCTGCTCGCGATGATCACGCTCTTGGCATCCGCCGGTGGCTTCTCGTCACAGCCGCGATGCGGCCCTCCATCCGTTACCGCGAGGATACTCAGGACGCGGTTCGGCGACTTGCTGCCCGCGGGTAGTCGCCAGGTTCCCCCGCTCTTGTCGTCCTTGTAGCCGTTCTCTCCAAGGCGACTGGTGTACGAGGTGAGGAGCGCGCTGGGGGCCTCGGTGGAGGTGAAGGCGTCCCACTGGGTGTAACCACCACCGCCGCTCTCGAGCACGCGGCCCGCGCACAGGTGTTTGAGTGATTTGTGCACGGGGAAGCCGTAGGAGCCCATCACCGCGTCGATGCTCGCCGTCTTGGGATCCTTGCCCCGCTCGGTTGGGGCCGGCGGCAGCACCGGCATATCCTTGGGCCGAACGCGGCGTACGGGGGCCTCCACGATGCCATCGTCGTCCACCTTCGCGGGCTCTTCGGCCTCAGCGCTGGCCTCCGGTTCTGGAAGCGCCGTGAGCCCCGACGCGCTCGCTGGTGCGAACCATGCGGAGGGATCCGGAGTGGCTTCGGTGCTCTCTGGTTTGTCCTTCTGGCAGGCGAACAAACCCAGCGCGAGCAGAGTTACTGAAGTGCGCCGAACGAACGCGATGGAACGTGACACGCGCGTGGACGAAGAATTCACAGTCCGGATCTTGGCCGCAATGCACACCCTCTGGCGACAATTTCGTTCGTGAAGCCTGGGGATTCGATCGTCGGAAAGTACGTGCTGAGGCGCCGCCTGGCCCAAGGCGGAATGGGTGAAGTTTGGTCTGCGTGGCATTGCTACACGGATCGCGATTTCGCCATCAAGCTGCTGCTCCCTGAGCTGGCGGAGCATGAAGAGGCGCTTGGGCGCTTCTTTCAGGAAGCGCAAGCCACCGGGCAGCTGATGCATCCCAGCATCATTCAGGTCTACGACGTCGGGCAGCTCGAAGACAACCGACCGTTCCTGGTGATGGAGCTGCTCGAAGGTGAGAGCCTCGAAGCGCGGCTCAGTCGCGAGACGGTGCTGGATAGCCTCGAGGTGTGCCTGATCTTCAGTCAGGTCGCCCAGGCGCTCAAGCTGGCTCACGAAAAGGGCATCATCCATCGGGACCTCTCGACCGCGAACGTATTCTTGGCCGCTCAGAGCTACGGCCCACCGGTTCCGAAGATCTTGGACTTCGGGGTGAGCAAGAACCTTGGGCCAAACTACGACGGCAAAATCCGCACTGGTAGCGGCGCGGTGCTCGGCTCGCCGGACTACATGAGTCCAGAGCAGGCGGGTGGCGCCGCAGACGTCGACCCGCGCACGGATCTATGGGCGATTGGCGTGCAGATGTACGAGTGCATCGCTGGCGCTTGTCCTTTCCGTGCGGCAAACTACAACGCCTTGATGCTCGACATCATGACGCGGGAGCATCGTCCGTTGACGGAGGCGATGCCGAGCGTCGATCCGGAGCTGGCGAGCATCGTCGACCTCTGCCTCAAGAAGGATCGGGAAGATCGCATCGCGAGCGCTGGCGAGCTGGCTGAGCGACTCGAGCGACTCGCGCTGAGCCTCGCGGATCAACTGGGCCTGGAGCGCCCGGGGCCGCGTCGGCGAGCAACGGATCGCTTGAGCGTGACTGCGGTTCCGCCGCGCGCGTCCTTTCTGCCGCCGTCCCGCGCTTCGCTTGTTCCAGCTCCAGCTTCGCGCGCCCCGGCAGCAGCGCCCCCAGCGAGTGCTTTGGCGCGACTGGGGCGTTCGCGAGTGTTGGTCGCGGCGGGTTCCGCCTTGGGGGGCACCTTGCTCGGCATGGCGCTCACCGCGAGCAGCGGCGAACCTGCAGCCGCCGCGGAGCGCCACACCAAGGCGCACACCACCCACGTGACCGCCGCGGAGGGATCCGGTGAGGGCCCCGAGGTGACACCCGTCGAAGAAGCCGCTCAGCAGTCCCCGGACTTGGTGGAAGCGATGACCCGCGGCCTTGGCCTCGACAAGAGCATCAAGACCGACGCTCCTGCGGCTCAGCCAAAGCAAGCCACGCCGACGCAGCAACGCAGCACCGGGCCTCGCGGGAAGGCAAAGCGAAAGGCTGCGCGGCATGGCCGAGTGGCGCTGCGCAAGAACCCGTACTGAAGCGCCCGCTGGGCCGCAAAGCGTTGGAGAACGTAACCGAAACGGCCAACCTGCGTAGGGGGTGGGATGCACGAGGTTTGGGAACAGGGCGTCGAGGCTGAGGCGGATCGAAGCGCGTTGCGCGTCGCGAGCAAGTGGCTGCTGGGCGCACTGTGTGGCCTGGCCGCGCTGGGGGTCAGCAACACCGCGTCGGCGTTCGTGTCGACTCCCGTTGGTGGCCACCCGGGAGAGATCGACGTCAACGCGCAGCTCACGTTGGAACGCGGCAAGCTCGAGCCCAACGAGAACCAGGCTTCTTATCGCAAGGTCAAGGGCTGGCAAGAGTACAAGCTCGGTGTGGGCTACACCTGGGGTGATCTCGGGCCGATCGAGTTCTTTTCCACGCGGCTAGAGGCGACCTACTTCACGACGCCCGAGGAGACCAACGATCCTGGCGAGTGGGCGATTCAGCCCGCCGGGAGCTCCACCGCCACGCAGATCCAACCCGAGTGCACCGCGGGCGCCGAGTACCTCGGGAACGGCCTGTGTCGGTTCTACGAGAAGGACGACGGTACGATCCTGAGCGCAACGTTCAGCGGAGCCATCATCCACGATCCGAAGTACGCGCTGGGCTTGTTTCTCAAGTTCAGCGCGCCCGTGGGGATGAACCTGGAGAAGTTCGGCAACCCGCGCATGGACTACTTCGCGTTCGGTTGGCAGGGTGGGGTGGAGCTCACGAACTGGCTAGCCTACGAGAGCACGCTCTATGTTGGTCTAGGTACGCGCCCCTTCAGCAAAGAGAAGAACGGCAGCGTTGCCCTGGGGAATCTGTTTCACTTCAAGGCCCGGCAGTGGCTGTTGCCTTGGAAAGCTGGCTTGAAGTTCGGCCCCTATGTGGAGGGCGACATCAACGAGCGCTTCGACGAGCGCTACGATCGCGCCTACAGTCCTCAAGTGTTGCCGCAGCCGGGCGACACCGAAGCTCACCAGCATCAGGACCGCATTCGCTCCGCGCGCTTCGCGCTAGCACTGCTCCCCTACTTTTTGGTGACTGAGCACCTGGCAGTGGAGGCGGGCTACATTCAGAAGTTCTTCGGCTACGATGCGCCCGCGACTCAGGCGTACTTCGTCGGTTTGCGCGGGCTCGCCGACTTGGGTGACTGAGCGGCGTTCGCGCGCAGCTAGCGCACTTTTCGCTGCAAAATCCTGAAGAATGCCCTGTAAAACCCTGGGCTTTGCGCTCCCACGGCGGTGGTGGTGGCGGGCGAACCTAGATCCGGTGATAACCTCGGGCCTCCCCGATGTTTTCATTCGTCTTGGCGGTCGCCTCGGCACTGACGTTTTCATTCCTGTGCTCGATGTCCGAGGCCGTCCTGCTCAGCCTGACCCACGCACAAGTCGCTAAGTTCGGCGACTCGCGGGCAGGCCGCCTCCTGCGTAAGTTCAAGCAAGAGATCGACGCGCCCATTGCGGCGATCCTGGTGCTCAACACGGTCGCTCACACGATCGGCGCCGCCGTGGCTGGCGCTAGCTACGGTGAGGTCTTCGATGAGTCCACGCTGTGGATCTTCTCGCTGGTCTTCACGCTAGCGGTGTTGTTGCTGACTGAGATCGTGCCGAAGACGCTCGGTGTGTCTCAGGCGCAGCGCTTCGCGCCGTTCGTCGCGGTGTTCGTCAACTTCCTCACTTACGTCTTCAAGCCGGTGCTCTTCGTCACCCACTTCCTCTCCAGCTTGCTGCGCCGAGGGAATCCGGAGAAGCCCGTGACCTCGGTGGAGGAGATCCGCCTGCTCGCAATGCTCGGTCGCACCGAGGGCGCCGTGGGGGCGATGGTCGCCGGAATGATCGAAGGCGCGACGCTGCTGAAGGAACTCACTGCCTACGATGTGATGGTTCCGCGCGGAGGTGTGAAGTACCTCAGCGGCAACAAAGACATCGAAGAGAATCTCGAGGTGATCCGACGCTCGAATCACAGCCGTTTTCCCTTCACCAAGTCGGGCAACCTGGACGAAGTAGAAGGCGTAGTCCTCGTCAAGGAGCTGATGTTCCAGCTGCGGGAGTCCCCCGACGAGCCGCGTTGGGAAAGGCACCTGCAGCCGCTCGTCGTAGTCCCTGAGTCGATGCTGCTTGATCAGCTGCTGCGGAAGTTCCAGGAAGAGCGCCGTCACATGGCGATCGTTGTGGATGAGTACGGCGGCACCACGGGCATCGTGACACTGGAAGACGTGCTCGAGGAGATCGTCGGCGAGATCGAAGACGAGACGGATCGCATCGATCGCTTCGTGCAGCAGCGGCCGAACGGCAACCTCGTGTGTCGCGGCATGGCTGAGACCCGCAAGGTCTTCGATCGCTTGAACATTCAAGCCGAAGACTTGGAGACCGTGACCATCGGCGGCTTCGTCGCCGAGCAGCTCGGCCGTGTGCCAAAGGCTGGAGACGCGGTGGAGTTCGGCGGCTTCACGTTCAAGGTGCTGGCTGCGTCACCCAAGCGCGCCGAGCGGGTGGAGATCCGTCAGGGACCACGCAGCATGGTGCCGCCGAGCTAGTGTGTTGATTGGTTCAGCGAATCACGCTCAGAGCGAGTCGAGAACTGCTTGCAGGTCGTCCGAGAGGCCGTCCTCCGCTGATGTCAGCTCGCGAAGCAGGTCGCCAATCAGACCCACGCGGATCAGGTCCTTGCCGTTTGCGTAGCGCATGCCGTCGTTTGCGAAGCGGTAGATCCCGTAGCCCGCAGGCGTGGCCTCGTCGACCATCAGCAGGCTCTCTTCGCCGCCGCCATCGGAGCCGATGAACAGCGCGGCGTGGTCACCCAGACCCGCATCGCTCAGCGAGCCGCGGATGTCGTCGTACGACTCATCTGCGAGCTCGGCCGTGGTCTCATACGTTCCAAGATCATCCATCCACAGGTGTGAACCCAGGGCGTAGGCGAACGCCGCGAGAGGCCCAGGCCCTAGCCCGTCGGCGATCTCCATCATTTCCTCGTTGGGCACAGGGGCAAGCTTGGTTGCCTGGATCTTCTCGAGCAGCGCCTTCAGTCCAGGTTCCAACTCGCCTTCGACGTACGGATTGTCCATCCGGCTACGATATTGGGGCAGGGCTGATAGCGCGACGCGAGAGATCTTCGGATTGTGAGCCAAAGCCTCGGGCCTCCCCGAGTTCAGCAGGTTAGAGTCGGGGAGCATGGGTAAACAGCGATGGGAGCGGACGCGCCCGCGGGCGTTGCGTTGGTTGCGAGTACCGTGCGCGGCGCTCAGCCTGGTTGGCTTGGCCGTTGCGTGTGGCGATCACGAAGCCGCTGAGTGCACGAGCTACGACTGCGATTCGATCAACAACCTAGGTGGCAGCGGTGGCCAGGCTGCTGCTGCTGGGCCCGGCTACCCCTGCGATGTGTACGCGGTGCTGCAGAGCAAGTGCTTCCGTTGCCACGGGGATCCAGTTGAGAATGGCGCTCCGTTCACCCTCGCAACGTGGGAAGACACGCAGCAGGATTACATCGGCAATCCGCGCTGGATGGCGATGCAGAACGCGGTCGAGACCGACTTCATGCCCGCGACCTTCTTCAACGATCTAGCTGAGCCGTTGGAGCCGCCGGTCGAAGGGCTCACGGCCCCCGAGAAGCAAACCCTCCTCGACTGGTTCGATGGGGGCGCACAGAGCGTGGAACCGGGTTGCGAGTTCTAGCGATCGACGCCCGATTCGAGGTTGGGGGTGAGGGTGCGCAGGTGCTGCTCCGCGCCTTGGTCGGCGGACATTGTCTGTCATAGTGGTCCCTGGCTAACTCTCAGGAAATGCAGCATATTCCGTCTCGTCGTTGGGGCCCGCTGGCGAGCAACCGAGCAGCCTCCACGGCGCCGAATTGACATCTGAACGGTTGAGCAGTATTTGTTCAGTCGTTCGCGGGACTAACAGCAACACCGCCGCCAACAACCGCACCGCTAGCCATGAGCCGGAAGCGGAAGATCAGGACAGGAGACGCGCCATGATGGACGACAAGGAAAAAGCCAAAGCCCTCGAGCTCGCCGTTGCCAGTGTAGAGAAGGAGTTTGGTCGTGGCGCGATCATGCGCTTGAAGGATGGCGAGAAGATCGGCGCTGACGTTCCTGTCGTGCCCACCGGCTCCCTTGGCCTGGACCTGGGACTTGGCATCGGTGGCTATCCTCGCGGGCGCATCGTGGAGATCTTCGGCCCGGAGTCGAGCGGTAAGACCACGTTGACGCTCCACGCGATCGCCAGCGTACAGCGCCAAGGTGGCGTTGCAGCGTTCATCGATGCTGAGCATGCGCTGGACGTCACCTACGCGCGTCGCCTCGGTGTGAAGACGGATGAGCTCCTGATCAGCCAGCCCGACTACGGTGAGCAGGCCCTCGAGATTGGAGAGATGCTGGTGCGCTCTGGCGCGGTGGACATCATCGTCGTCGACTCCGTTGCTGCACTGGTGCCCAAGGCAGAGATCGAAGGCGACATGGGGGACTCCCACGTTGGTCTACAAGCGCGTCTGATGAGCCAGGCGTTGCGCAAGCTGACGGGCTCAGTCTCTCGCTCGAACACGCTGTTCTTCTTCACCAACCAGATCCGCATGAAGATCGGCGTGATGTTCGGCAGCCCTGAGACGACGACGGGTGGCAACGCGCTGAAGTTCTACTCGTCCGTACGCCTGGACGTGCGTCGTATCGGAGCGATCAAGGAAGCCTCCAAGGACAAGAAGGGGGAAATGTCCGTGGTGGGCAACCGCACGCGCGTGAAGGTCGTGAAGAACAAGATGGCTCCGCCGTTCCGCGAGGTGGAGTTCGACATCATCTACGGCAACGGCGTTAGCCGTTCGGGTGAGGTGCTCGATCTCTCGGTCGATGCGGGTATCGTCCAGAAGAGCGGCGCCTGGTACTCGATGGATGGTGAGCGCATCGGACAGGGGCGAGACGCTTCACGCACGTACCTCGAGGAGCATCCCGCGCTGATGGAGAAGCTCGAGCGTATGGTGCTCGAGCGTGCGGGGATCCAGCGCAAGCTATCGGGACCGGCCGCAGAGGCGCAGGCCACGGCGAGTGCTGAAGCAGCGAACGAGAAATCGAACGGCGAGAAGTCGAACGGAGCGGCGAAGCAGTCCGCAAAGGCGCGCCCAAGCGCACGGAACTAGGCCGCCAACCGCGTCGCGTGTGGCGACGCAGGTCTGTCCTCCGTTCTGCCGCAACCGAATGGCAATCGAAGACACGCCTGGGACGGCACGTGTCTCAGCCGAGTCACACCGCCCGCGTCCGATGGATGCAGTGGTCAGTGACGCCAGCTCGTGGAGCCAGCCTGCCCTTGGACTTTGTTTCCACACCCTGTGGATAACCTCTGGAGAGGCTGGGCAGAAGCGCGTCAAACGGGGGTTCAGTTTCACCCACCCACTGCGCGCAAGCTGGGGACAACTCGCCCCAGATCGTGGGGATTTTGCCCCCCGGCTCCCGCCTTTTTGTTTTGATTTCAAGTGTTTGAAGTCAGCCGGGTCGGATCCCCAGGCAGGCCTCCTAGGTTGTGGAAATCATTGAGCCTCTGGGCCTCGCTTGACGGCGCCTAGGGCTGTCCGTACGTGCTGAAGAGGGCTCTCTGCGAGTCCCGAAACACGGGAACTCAACTGCATCCCACGCCGAAGGTCGGCGTGTCCATTCGTCCCCTCATGCCTCGTCCCGCCTCGCTCTCCTGGTTGCTCGCAACGCCCTCCGGCGTCACGCGCGGGCGCGCGAAGCCGCTGACCCACGCACCGCGTTTGGCTCCAGCGGCCGTGCGACTTCCAGACTGGCGCGCGTTGCAGCTGCCGCTCCAGTTCGCGACGCGTGTTCCGCAGATCTTCGTTCACGAAGGCGCTCGCCAATCGTTGGAGCGGCGCATCGAGAACGCGCTAGGGCAGCCCGTTCGTCTCGCAGTGACGGACAACCTCCACCGCATGGTGAGCTGCGGCAAAGAGCGCGGGATCCCGCGGGTGCGGGTCCACATGATGTTCCTCGATGCTCCGGAGCGAGTGCTCGAGGCGCTGGTGCAGTTCGTTGCACACGGGGATCGCGCGTCGTCTCAGGTGATCGGCGACTTCATCGAAGCCAACGGCCATCGCATTCGACCCAAGCGTCCCGTTACGGTCCCGCTGCGTGCCCGGGGTCAGCATCACGATCTACTGCAGATCAAGCAGCGCTTGGACCTTCGCTACTTCGACGGTTCGACTGATGACGTGATGATCACGTGGGCGCGTCGCACCGCGCCTCGCGGCCGCGCGCGCCGCGCGATCAAGCTGGGGACCTACAGTTCGCCTCAGCGCTTGATCCGCATTCACCCCGTCTTGGATAACCGTTGGGTGCCTCGCTACTTCGTGGAGTACATCGTCTTTCACGAGCTGTTGCACCACGTGGTCCCCGCTGAGCGCAGCAACGGTCGGCTGATTCTGCATAGCGAGGAATTTCACCGTCGCGAGCAGGAGTTCCGCCACTATGAGCGGGCGCTCGAGTGGGAGCGCGCTCATATCGACCGGCTGCTGCGCTGGCGTTGATTGATCTCAGAACTCGAGGGCGAGGCCCAGCATCCAGGTGTTGTCGCCGACGTTCATCTTGCCGCCGCCGAAGCCGTCGAGGTTGCTGACGTACCACTCGAGGAAGAAGTAGGAGTTGTTCACTCCTGAGTTCTCGTCCATCTCGATCGCGCTGCGCTCATCGAGAGAGTCCAAGAGCAACATGCCGCCCAGCGCGAACTGCCAACCGTAAGACGTGTCGCGCCCGATAGTGCCGTTGTCGTCTCGCGCTGACTCATCGCCCGAGCGGCTCCACCACAGCGCATAGCCCAGGCCCGCCTTGCCATAAGGCACCAACGGGATGTCCAAGTCCTTGGCCAGCACGTCGACGCGAAGCACACCAACGAGGTACATCGGCATGATCGTCAAGCTCGTCTCTTGCTCCGAGCGTTCGCCGGTGCTGGTCAGAGGCGCCTTCGCGGTGGACTTCGTGTAGCCCCAGCCGATACCGGGCCCGAGGCTGCCGAAGTGAGGAATGCGAAGCAGCTGCCAGTCGAACTCGAGTCCAATGAGGTAGCGACTATCGTCGCCGAAGGTATCGGCATACGGAGTCGCGGCTCCGTTGAACTCATCGTCGACGTTTGGGACGTAACGCCCAAAACGGACTTCCACCGCGCCATACTGCGGAGACTCGAAGTGAACGTCCTCGCGGCCTCCGTAGGCCCCAAGCTCGTCCACGCCTTGGGCGGTGGCAGGGGCGGCCCAAGCCAACGTGCTTGCGGCGAGTGCAATGGGCGACAGTTTGAGCAGAGGGCGCCGAAGATGCTTGGGGTCGAACACGCTATAAGTCCTGATAGGCCTTGGAGAGAAGGTATTTCCGCGGGGTAAACGGCTCACTTCATGCGGCGTCGGCGCCACACCAGCGCGCCCATTGCCACGAGTACGAGGCCGAGCATTCCAGGCGCGCTGGACTGGTTGATCGAACAGTAACCGTTTCCACCCTCGCCGCCTGCTCGACGGTAGACTTCGTAGAAGTCATCGACGGGTTCCGGAGTGGCGCAAGCGAGATCCGAGAGCGTTCCAACGTTTCCGAGGTCGTCGACGGCAGCAACCCCCACGGTGTATTCGGTGCCATTCGCCAGGTCCTTTACGGTCCCCGAGGTAGCGATGCTGTTGGTGGTTTCTCCGCACTTGTACTCGCTTGGAGGGATCTCCCCGGGTACGAGCACGCTCGCTTGGCAGTTGCTGGTGCTTCCAGCGCTTCCACCGCTTCCGGCCGCGGCAGTCGTGCCTGCACTGCCCGCCGTTGAGCTGCTACCGGCAGCGCTCAGTGTGCCGCCGCTGCCTGCTGCTCCACCCGAGCTGCCGCCAGCGCCTCCTGTGCCCGCCGCTCCACTGCCAGCGACTCCGCCGGTCCCTGCGGTTCCCCCGCTGCTGGCACCCGCCATACCCGCGGTTCCGCCCGTTGCCGGGCCCATTGGCTCGAATGATTGGGTAGTTGTGCCGCCCGGCTTGGGTTCACAGAAGAACTGATAGCTTGCGATGTCGCCGTCGTTCAGCGCCGTCCAAGAGACCTTCAGCTGGTCCTCTCCCAACCCCAGGGAAACATCACTCGGTCCGTCGGGACCGGCAAGATCGTAGGCAACGTCCCAGCCGACGTTCGCAGCGGGAACGCTGCTGCTATCCAGGGAGATCGTCAGGGTGACGTCGGTGGTCGCACCGGCTTCGAGATCCGTGCACGCGGTGGCCACTGTGCAGCCCTCTTGCGTCTCGTTTGCCGAGGTGCAGCGCTTCACCAGCTGGCGCTTCGCGAGGATGAGCTCCTTGAATAGGATCTTGAACGTGAAGTTCGCTTCCTTCACCGATTGGGTCGTCTTCAGGAGCGCGCACTGGGTGTCGTCGTTGTAGTTCTCGCTGTTGCAAGTGCCGGCTCGCACCGACAGGGTGTTGCCCACGGTCGCCCCGCTCGCCGACAGCTCGAAGTAGCCATCCGCGTCGCAGTCTGCCTTCGAGATCGTCAGGTTCAGCTTGGCGTCATTCCGCTCGACGCTGGGTGTCCGATCGTATTGAGACGTGGCGACCGCGAACTGTGCCCAGGCGGCGCTGGGCAGGAGCCACAACGCGCCCAGGACCAGCAGGCTCAGCCACAGTCGGCTACGAGGAGCGTGGCGAGAAGACTTGGGTTGAAACGGCGACATCGCTGGGCCTTTTGAGCACAGAGCGTGCCATGGCGCAAACCTGGATCGCGTGCTGTGCGTCTAGCAAGAGGTGGAAGTTGAGCGGCGTTTTAACCGTGCTTTGGTGCCTTGCGGCCGTCTGAACCTGATGATGCGAGCCTTGCTTGCGCCACTTCGGCGCTGGAACCCCGGCGTAGCCGCGCTCCCTGACATTCTGACACGCCGACTGCCGGATGGGAGCGAAGCGCGCCTGCAACCGAAAGTCCGAGCTGTCCCTTCGAGCGACGCGCGGGCGACGTTTGGGGAGGCGGCCCCAGTGACCGCGCTATAAGGAGGAAGATGGCGCTCTCGATTGGCCAAAGCGTGCTCGGCTTCACAGTCTCCAAGCTGGTGAGCGCGTCTGGTGCACCGCTCGCGTTGGGCACGCGTGGCAACGACGTCGGGCTGTTGGTCGAGCTGCCGCAGCGCCTTGCTGGCGCGAAGATCTCGGTGCGCTCCGACGATTGGCTGCGCCGCGCCCGCCACCTGACCTTGGGTTCGCCCTCCCTGATCGCGCCCAATGCGCTGGGCGAAGTCGGCGACTTCGGGGTGGCGGTGTACCCGGTGTCCGGCCGCTTGGTGACGGACGGCCGAGCTCCCGTCTCCGTGGAAGAACTCGCCCGGGCGTTTACGCCGGTGGTTGAGAGCGTTGCCACGCTGCACGACCAAGGTTTGCTACACGGCGTCCTGCGCACGGAGTTTCTGGTGCGCGGGGAAGGTCGCTTCGCCTTGCTCGGTGCCGGGCTCGAGGGCCTAGCGCGGGAACTCGGCGGGCCCCGGCTCGTGCGGGACTTGATGCCGAAGGATTTCACTCCACCGGAGCTGCGCGGGCAGAATCCTCCGATCGCTGCCGAGTGGGGTGATGCGTACGCTCTGGCTGTCATGCTTGCGGAGCTCTTGGCGGGTCGCCAGGCGAGCGGAGAAGAGCCGGTTACCCCGCGGGCGCTTGGCGCGGCAGTGCCAGACGCACTCGAGCAATACCTGTTGCCCAGCGTATCCGCGAGGATATCAGACCGGCCTCGAGACTTGCGTGCGTGGTGGAAGCGCGTGCTCGAGATCTTGGAGACTGAAGTGCCGGTCGCCGCGCCGCCAGCCGCGAATGCGCCCGTTGCAGCAGCGCCGCAAGCGACGAATGCGCCCACAGCCGTGCCGACCGCATCGGCTGCCTTGGTGAGTGAGCAGCCTGCGGCGCCCGAGGCCGTTGCAGACGCAGCGCCGCCGCCGGGCGCTCCGACCATGGATTCGGCTAGGTCTGGCGGAGCTCCCATCGAGTCGCCCCAGAGCGCGCCGGAGGGCTCGCTCCCCGCGGGTTCGTCCGTCGGCGGCTTCACACCGCCGCCGGGCACGGCGTTGCCGGTCTCGCCTCCCTGGGCCGGTGAAGCGCAGCGCTTCGAGCCTCCGCACATTCCGGGCACGTTGCCGCTCCGGCCACCGGTTCCACCGGGACCGGCAGTGCCAGCGCCTGCAGCAGTTCCTCGGGGAATCAACGTCCCGGGAGCAACGCCGGTGCCCTCAGCGACCAAGGTGCCCGCTCCTGCCGAGCTACCCCCGCCGAGCTGGCTCGCTCCAAAGCCCAAAGCGGCGTTCACCCCCGGTGCTTCACAAGCAGCTCCGGCGTCCTCGCGAGGCGACGTCGTGTACGAGGCTGGCGGGTTCACGGCGCCTCCTGGTGTCGCCGAGGGCGAAGTGGTAGCGACGGATCAGGAGCCGGAGCGCCTCGGCCGCCCTGGCATGCCAACCTTCGCCAAGCAAGAGACGCCGGGCATGGTGCCGGCGCCTCCCAAGCACAACTCCCTAGGCTTCAACGTCGCCGCCGGGAAGTACGTACCAAAGCAGATCGAGCCGACCCAGGCCGTGGTCGACGATGCTGCTCAGGTCTCCCCCCTGGCCGCTTCGTGGGAGAAGCCTCCGGAGAGCGCGTCGAGCGTCAAGGAGCCGAGCGCGCCGCCAGCCACGGGGCTGCCCCCGTTGCAGGCCGACTCCCACAGCGCTGAAGAAGTAGCCGGGGGGCCAGAGGCATCGGCGCTGGTCAAGCCGAGCACTGAGCCGGGCGCCCCGGAGCCGAGCAATCGGCCGTCGGTGGTTGGACCGCCGGTGCCTGACAAGTTCCTCGCGGAACCAAAAGGGCAGGAACCGTCCAACGACGGGCGCCGCAAGCTCTTCGTGGGCATCGCGATTACTTCTGCTGCGGTGCTCGTCGTGGCTACGCTGGGCATCATTTTCGCGATTCGTCTCAGCTCGCGGGGGGCGACGGCTGCCGCGCCGAGCGCGACCACGGTGCCAGCCGCACCAGACGCTGGGGTCGCGGCGGCGCCGACTTCTCCAGCCGCACCGACTGCTCCAACTGCGGCGCCCGGCCCCGTGGACGCGGGCTCCGCAGCTCCGCCGAGCTTCGCGAAGGGCGCAAGCAGCGGCGAATTCGGGCTCGCCGGCGCGCGCGACGAGACAGCGTTGCTACCGCTGCCGCGTCATGCGCCGGTGTGGGGCGAGGCGACAGCGCCGGTTACGCTGGTGGTGTTTGGTGATCTTGAGTGCAAGCACACGCGGCGACTTTTTAGCGTCCTCGACACGCTGAAGAGCGACTTTGGAAAGGATCTACGTCTCGCCTGGGTGCACACACCCTTGCACGTGCATCCGGGGGCACTGCACGCAGCGCAGTCTACGGCGGCGTTGACTCGAGAGTATGGCTCAAGCGCTTTTTGGCGCGTGCTCGAAGAGTGGGCGCACTCCCCGGACGCTCCAAACGACGCGAGCTTGGTCCGCTGGGCAGGTGACGCTGGCATCCGTGTGGATCCAGCGAAGCTGACGGGAGACAGCATCGCGGAGAAGCAGGTCGCCGAGGACCGCGCGCTGGGGATCCGCTTTGGCGTTCGCTCGACGCCAACGCTCTACCTGAACGGTGCGCTGATCGAAGGCTTCCATTCTCGCGGTGAGCTTCATCGCGCGATCCAGAGCGAGCTCTCTGCCACGCGTAGCCTGGTGGCAGCGGGCGTCGAGCCAAACGCCCTCTACTCGACTCGGGTGAAAAAGAACCTGATCGACGTGGGTGAGGCGATCCCCCAGCGCGTCTGTCCTGCGTTGCTCGATGCGCCAGTGCTCGGAAAGTCCGATGCGCTGGTGACCATCGTCGAGTTCTCAGATTTCGAGTGCGCGTATTGCGAGAAGGTGCAGCCCACCTTGAAGCAGCTGCGCGCACGCTACGGCGACGATCTGCGATTGGTTTGGAAGCATCTACCGCTCGGCGTCCACGAGCGGGCGCGCCCAGCTGCGACCCTCGCCATCGAGGCGCAAAAGCAGCTGGGGGACGCAGGCTTCTGGAAGGTGCATGACGCTCTCTTCGCAAATCAGGCGGACCTGTCTGACGCCGCGCTGCTCAAGATTGGAACCGACGCTGGCCTACCCGCTACGGTGATGGAAGCCGTGCGCGGTGACACGCGTCGTCCGCGCGTCGAGGCGGACATTCGTGAGGCGGATCGCGTCGGCGCGAAGGGCACGCCCACGTTCTACGTCAACGGCCGCTTGCTCGAGGGCGCGCAACCGTTGGCCAAGTTCGACGAGCTCGTGAGCGCGGAGCTGAAGGTCGCCCGACGTCTGGTCAGCGGCGGTACCCCGCGGCAAGAGGTCTACGACACGGTCTGCGGCCGGCCCTAGTCGCTACCTGGCAGGTGTTCTTCGACAACGGGCAGGCCTAGATCGCTGCCGCGTGCGGTGAGATCACAGTCGCACTTCGACGTGGGTGCGCTTGCGGAGCGTGCGCAGCCAGTGCTCCCGGGCTTTGGCCATCTTCTCCATGTAGACGCGTCCCTGGAGCTGATTGCGCGCCTCTTCGTAGCTGGGGAGTTCGCTCTCCGTGCGCTCCACCAACTTCAGGACCACGAAGGTCCCACCTAGCCGTACCGGATCGGAGACGTCGCCGAGTTCCAGGTTCATGACGGCTGCCCGCAAGTCCTTTGGCAGCTGACTTGGGAGCTGACGGGGTAGCAGGCCTCCCTGGTCCTTCGTCTTCACGTCGACCGAGTACTGCTTCGCCAGTTTGCCGAAGTCGCTCCCTGAACGAGCTTTGCTCGCAATACGCTTCGCTTCTGCACGCGCTTTCGCGATGCCCGCGTCATCGGCACCGGCAGGGATGTTCACCATGACCCATGCCGCGCGGAAAGCGAGCTTCCCACGCTCTTCCATCACGATCGCGCGGTAGCTGCTCTTGAGATCTTCTTCGGTGATGCGAATCCGGCCGGCGATGCGCAAGTTCATCAGCTTCGCTTCGAGCAGCTGGCGCCGGAGCTCGGAACGATACTCCGCTTCGGTCATGCCACTGGAGATCGCCTCGCCGATCAGCTTGTCCACGGAGACCTTGTTCTGCCTCGCAACGCGCACGATCGCGTCGTCAATCTCCTTGGCGGTGATGGTGATCCGCGCTTGATTGGCCGCGCGCCGCTCCAGCTCCTCCTCGACCATACGCTCCAGCACCTCTTTGTAGACCTGTGAGGTGGCGGCGGCGCGTTGGGCGCCGGGGGGAGTCTGCTGGTACACCCGGGTCAACACCGGCTTCGCTCGCTGACGCAGGTCCGAAAGCAGAATCGCCTGCTCTCCGACCACCGCGACGACGCGCTCCACCACCGTCGCGGAGCTCGTCTGCGAGCTGGCAAGCAAGGCCAATCCCACGAGGGCGGCGGCCAGCGAGGTGTTGCGTGGTGCTCGAATGCGCATGGGGATCGCGCATAGCACAACGCTCTGAGCGCGAAAGCGGCTGAAGGCGACCTTGCACAGCTCCTCTCCCCCAAACCCCAGGAAAGCAGCAGAATCGGCCCTTTTTACAGGCGCAATGTCAGCGCCGCATGTGCTCGCGGTCCGCCGTTGTGACGAAGAAACCCCGTGGCCAATGGCGATAGTAGCTGGCGCGGAACACCGGTGTACCGTCCTGATCGTAGTCGTCGGTGAGGCGCCCGACGATGCGCACCAGCGAACCCACGCCGACGCTGTAGCGACCGAGGTCGTCGTCGCCGCTCAGCTTGAGCTGGGCGTGTACCACGGCGTGTTCGCGGTCACTCACGGTGACGCGGCAGGTGTCCTCGTCATCGGCGTCGCATAGGTTGCGGGGCTCCAGGGTGCGCACGCTGAGCTTCACGTAGGCCGTGCCTGCGTCACCCGAGTCGCGTTGCATGACCACGCCAAACAGGCTGATGTTCTTGCCCTGCCACTTCTCCGGGTTGCGCGTCGCCATCACCGGGTCGTACTCGGTGGCCCCTTCGAGGGCGCTCTCCTCCGCGTCCAACGGCGAGTAAGTGCGGCTATGCCCGTACGGCCCTGCGGAAGAGCAAGCGCACAGCACGGAAACGAATGCCATCGAGAGAATGCCCCGCATCATGGGCTTCCCCGTAACATGAAGACGCGCCCTTGTCTTCACGCCGAACCACCGGGTGGCCTTCGCTCCTGCATTTCGCGTGTTTGCCGCGTTGCCTGTGTTTGGCAACGGGTTGCTATTGGCTACGCGTTGCTTATGGCTACGCGTTGCTATTGGCTACGCGTTGGCCGTGTCCCCTGCACGCCGACTTGCCGGCGGCTCGGCGTCCCCACCTTCACGTGACCGGCGCCAGACTCGCACCAGGAGCTCCAGGGTCAAGAGCGCCAGTAGCCCGAACGCGATGTGCGGAGACACGTCGATGCGCGAGGATTGGGTGTTTTCCGGACTCGCCAAGCTTGTCTGCGCCGTCGCCTCCGCCTGGCGGCGGAGTTCGTCTGCCGAGACGCTCACGATGCGGTACGTGGCCTCGCCACTTTGATCCACGCGGTAACGCCCGAGACGATCGGGAGTGACGCGCCTGGTCGCGGGTTGCGACTCTTCGGAGGTCACGAGCTCCGCCTCGAGTTGCCCACCGGGTCCCGTGACCTTGAGTTCCCCGCTGGCGGGAAACAGCCACGCCACGCCAGCGGTCGTGCGCGTCGGGCCACCTAGTCGCTCCGCCTGTTGAAGCAGGTGATCCAACAGAGCCAGGAAGGCGGGGCGCAGGGCGAAGTCGCTTTGCTCTGCGGAAATGGGTAGGCCAATGACGTAGGCTTGGCCGCGACCCACGTTGCGCCGCGCCATGAAGGGGCGACCGTCGGACCAGCGAGCCAGCACCTCCGCGTCCTTTGGCAACGCGCCTTCCAGCACCGCACGCCCCTTGGGCTCTAGCTGATCCAGGCCGCTGCCATCACTGATCAACCAGGCGAGGCTGCTCTCGTCGAGGCCGGCCACCTCCGTGGGCTCCCACCGCACCGCGTCTAGGAACGGATCCAGCTTGGACGCCAGCTGAGCGCGTGCAGCGGCCGGCCCCGCGAAGAGCACCGCAACGCGCCCGCGCTCGAGCCACTTCTTGATCGCGGCACGCGCTTCGGGAGAGAGCCCTGCTGGGTCATCGAGGACCAGCGCTCGCAGACCGTCCAGCTCCTTTGGATCGTCGGGGGCGAGGGCTAGGGGCTGAACCGATACATCTGCGTCGAGCGCCGACAGCGCGTGCTCTACCAGCGTGGGCCCGCCGGTGACCGTACTGCTCCGAGTTGCGTCGCTCAGCACGCCGACACCCATCGCCGCAGCCTTGGGGCTGATTGGGCACGCGTCATTCTCTGGTAAGTCGTCGCTGCCGTCGAGCGCGACCTCCCAGCCAGCGACGTCCGATGGCAGCTCGAGCGTGAGCTCCTGTGAGCCGGCTTGGGACGCCAGCGGCGCTGCCTTCGGCGGCTTGGCGTCGGCAGGCTCCGCGCCGCTCGGGCCGAGCGCGGGCGTAACCGGTCGCAGTGATAGTTGGCGCCCGCTAGTCGCGCTGGCGTCGCTGCACACCACTTGAGCGGTCACGGTGTTTCCCCGCGCAATCGCATCCACGAGGCCGCAGTCCTTCACGGCCTTCTTCAGCGCGTCTAGCGGGGCGACGACCGGGATCTTGCCGTCGGGGATCGGCTCGCCCGCGAGGTCACTCAAGAGCACCACGCGCTTGTCCGTGTGGGGGAGTCGCTCGAGCGCCGAACGCGCGAGTTGGCTCGCGCCAGCCAGGTCCGTGTCGCGATCGGTGGCGTGGAGCTTGCTCAACGTCTCGCGGGCCAGGGACAAGTCGGTTGTCGCTGCGAGCACCAGGCGCGCGGGTGAGCCTGCAGCGACGATTGCTACAGCGTCGCCCTCGCGGGTCGAGTCCAGGAGCTCTTCGGCGCCGAGCAGGGCCTTCTCGATGCGGCGTTCGCCCGTCGGCAGCTTGGCGCGCATACTGCCCGAGTCGTCCACGACGATCGCCAGCGCCACCGAAGCGCCACTGCTCCTATCGAGCGCCAGACGCGAGCAACGCACGAAGGGCGTAGCCCCCAAGAGCGCGAGCAGCAAAATCATTGCCGCGCGGATTAAAAGCAGCGCTCGGTCTTCCAGTCGCGTGCGCTGGCGCGCCACTGGAGGCGACGTGGGGACGAGCTTTGCAGCAGGGAATTCGCGCTCCTCTGCGCGGCCCCGGCGTAGGAGGTGCGCCAGTAGAGGAGCGATGACCAGACCCGCGATCGCCAGCGCGGAGAGCACCAGAAAGCTCATCCGGGTCGACCCTCGGCGGCGCGAATAATCGCCCGTACAACGTCGACCGGGTTCTCGGCGCTGTTACACACCACCAGACGCCCGCGCCGACTGACCAGGCGCGCTCGCCAGGTCTCTTGGAGCTTGCTGAGCGCCGCGAGATAGCCATCGCGCGCGGTTTCAGCATCTGTTTCCACGAGGTATCGAGTCTCCGTCGCGCGCAGCCGTAGTGGGCCGCTGAGGCTGAAGTCAGCTTCCAACGGGTCCAGCACTTGCACGACGATCAGCGTGCGGCGTTGGGCACCAAGGGACGTGAACTGGTCCAGCGCCTCGAGAGGCAAGTCGAGCAAGTCGCTGAAGAGTATGACCACTGCACCGCGGCGAGTATGGCGCGCCACCGAAGCGATCACCCGCTCGAGCTCGGCGGTGTCGAGCGGCCCCGGTGCGCTCGGAGCTGCTTGCTCCAAGCTGCCAACGATGCGCTCGAAAGCCTCGCGTCCACCCATGGCAGGCAAGGAGCGCACGCCGTCGCCGCCAAGCCACTCGACGGCGACTGGGTCGCCAGCGCCGATTGCGATGCGCGCGAGAGCCGCCGCGAGCAGCGAAGCGAACGCCAACTTCGCGCCCTTCCCACGCTCACTCTTGAACGACATGGAGGCGCTGGCGTCGACGATCAAGCGCAAGACACGGTCGGTCTCCGTCTCGAACTCCTTGATCATCAGGCGCCCGTGGCGCATCAAGGCACGGTGATCGAGCCAACGCAGGTCGTCGCCTGGCGTGTATTCGCGGTGCCCACCGAACTCGATGCCCGCGCCCTTGCGCGGGCTGCGATGCAGGCCCGCGTACACGCCGTCCGCCACGGTGCGCGCGGTCAACCGCAGCGGTGAGAGCTCTCCCCAGTCGAGCCCCTTGGCGAGGTTCAGCTCAGGCATCAGCTCGTTCCTAGGCTCACGGCGACGCCAGCGGCGATTCCGACCAGCGCAGCGATGATCGCCACCAGCAGCCAGACCTTGCTGCTGCCTTGTTCTGCTTGCGCCGGTCGAGCGTCTAGCGTCACGGCGACCATATCCACTTCCGTGCGGCCCAACCCGTCGGGCAGCTTCATGTCGTGCTGGGTGTCCGTCAGCGAGAGGTCATCGCTGCTCGGAGGTGCGATGCTGTGGATGTCTTCAGGGCTCTCCAGCGCCTGCTGAAGAGCCTCCCTCAGGTGGCGCGCCGACGGGTAGCGAGCGGCTGGCTCCTTCGCCATCGCGTGCAGCACCACGGACTCGATGGCGGGCGGGATTTTGCGATCCGGCGCGTGGCTAGAAGGCGGCACCGGCTCCTCCGTGAGGTGAGCGGTCATGATCCCAATAGGCGTGTTGCCCCTGAACGGCAGCTTGCCGCTGATCAGCTCATACAGCAGCACGCCTGCGGAGTAGATGTCGCTGCGCGCGTCGACCTCGTCCCCGCGAGCTTGCTCTGGTGCCATGTACTCGGGAGTTCCGAACACCATGTTCTGTTCGGTGAGCGCCGTCATTGAGACGCTCGATGAGCCATGAATCAGCTTCGCCATCCCGAAATCGAGCACACGGACGCGTCCGCTATCGAAGGCCTCGGACTCGCTGTCCACGCCTTCCAAAATGACGTTCCCTGGCTTGAGGTCGCGATGCACCACGCCGGAGCCGTGAGCTACCTCGAGCGCGGTACATATTTCTGTGAGGATTTTTACTGCGTCGTGAACGCGTAACCTCACCCCCTGCATCAGGACATCTAGCGCCGTGCCACTGACGAGCTCCAGAGCCATGTAGAGCTGGCCGTCCGCCTCGCCAAAATCCAGTAGGCGCACCAAGTGTTCGCCCTCGAGGCGGCTCAGGATGCGCGCCTCGCGCGCGAAGCGCTTGCTGATCTGGTAGTTCTTCACCAGGTGCCGGTGCAGCACCTTCAGCGCTACCCGCTGTCCGACTCTTGGCCCGGGGAGCGTTTCCCCAGGGAGTTTTACTGGGCTGGTCTCTGCGCCCGCTTCGCTCTCCTCGACGCACTCTGCGACGTAAACGGCGCCACTCGCGCCCGCGCCGAGGACCTCTTCGATGCGGTAGCAGCCGAGGCGGCTGCCCCGGCGAAGCGTGGAGTTGGGCTCGTTCACGGCGCGGCTCCAGCGTCGGAGCTGGTGCTCGCCGAAGGGGCGGGGAGTGCGCGGGTGTCCTCTGCCGGTCCACACGCGGAGATCAACTTCGGGCTCAGCTCGATGGGATCGAGCCGCGCGAGGGGGTCGTTCTCGAGCCAGGCCTTGCAGGCTGCGGTGGCGAGGCCAACGGCGCCCAGCGCCGCGTACGCCTCGAGCAGCTGACGCTGAATCGTCGCGACCTGGGGGCGGCTGAGTTTCCCCATGGCAAGGAAGGTTCCGCCGCGGCGGATGGCGTCCACATAGCGACCACCGCGGACGTCGCCTAGTAGAGAAGGTAGCTCCGACTCGACTTGCAGCTGAGCGTCTCGCGACTGACCTTCGGCTTCACCCAGGCGCGCTTCCGCCGCCACGGCGGCGTACTCACGGCCTTCCTTCGTGAGGGCGAGATCCGTGAGCGGGACGAGCACTACATCGCCGCGCAAGAGCTTGCGTCCACCGAGACCGTTGTAGTGGTCGAGCACCCAGGCTTTGTTGCGGTCGCCCGTGAACTCGTAGGCGACCTTGACGATGTCGTCGCCGTCTTTGATCACGACTCGCAAGTTGAATGGCACGATGATCTCGGAGCCGTCCTTTGGCGCGAGCCATGGCGAGGTGTCGTTCGCCGCCGAGAACACCACATCGCGATACTTGGCGCCGAGCAGGTCCTCCGCGAGGGCTGGCCAGGTGTCGCCAGCGACCACCCGGCGATGACCGATGGCCGGCACCTCGAGGCGCATGCCGGGGACGATGCGCGTCCCGCCTTCCAGATCCAGCCCGTTCGCCGCGACCAAGATCTTCTCGTGCTGGATGCGGCCGTACATGCGCTCAGCGACGCTGGCCAGGGTGTCCGTCGGGCGCACCAAGTACGTGAAAGCGGAAGCCGGCTCGGTGAGGAACACGCTGAGCAAGCCCACGGCGAGCGCACCGAACCACTTGCGTCGCGCCGGCTTGGGCGAAACTTGAGCTGTTTGGCGCTCCCGCGTCACGGCCGAGTTCTAGACTCTTTTCGCGCCGGCGGCAGTGAACTTTGCGTCGTTGAGTCGATCGGAACGCGCTTCAGTAGGTCCTCGAGCTCTCGCGCGTTGGCTGGACGCTCTGCTGCACGTTTTTTCAGGCAACGCATCACGGCCGAGTCCAGCTCCTCAGGGATGTGGAGGTCGGGGTAGCGCTCCCGCATGGGTACCGGAATCGCGCGCTGGTGCAGTTCGAGCAACTCTCGTCGGGTGCGCGCCTGAATCGGGATGTCCCCGGTGAGCGCCTCGTACATCAGCACCCCGAACGCATAGAGGTCGGAGCGTGGCTCGACCGGCGCGCCGATGCACTGCTCCGGGGACATGTACTCGGGGGTGCCGAGGGTGTAGCCCTCTTCGGTCAGCGCCTCAGCGCTAGCTAGCTTGCTCATCCCGAAGTCGAGCACCTTCACTCGACCGTCGTCGCAGATGAAGATGTTGCCGGGCTTCAAATCCCGGTGAACGACCCCGAGACGATGCGCAGCGTAGAGCCCGCGGCAGACCTGGATGAACCAGGGGACCGCGGCGTCGGGAGTCACCCGCCCGCTCTTCCGCAGGAGCTCTGCGAGACTTTTTCCGCGCAGCAATTCCATCACGACGTAGATGGATCCGTCTGGCATCTGATCCAGGTCGATGGTGCGGATCACGTTCGCGTGCTCGATGGAAACCTGCACCTGCGCTTCGCGGCGCAAGCGGGCGATCTCGGCGGCGTCCAGAGCGGCGGCGCCGCGCAGCACCTTGATGGCGACCTGAGAGCCGAGCGCGATGTGCTCGGCCGCATACACCGCGCCGATGCCGCCCGAGCCGATCTTGCGCAGGATGCGGTACTTGCCGCCGAGCACCGAACCCATGAGACCACCGCCAGTCGGCGCGTGAGTCATGCCGCGCAGTTCGAGGCCACGCTCGAGCGCTGCGATGCGGTTCTTTTCGAACGTGCGTGAGACGCGTTCACGTCGCACCCGGTCCATCAACCCGCCGATAACGGCTCCCAAGCCTCCGCCAACCACGGCACCAATCGTGGTCGCGATCCAGCTGCCGCTGAAGGCCACGGAGCCTCCGCTCGCGATGGCGCCAGCGACCGCCGTCATCGGCAAGCGCGTGGCGGCGCTCGGAGACTCCCAGCGCAGGTGGTAGGTGCAGGTCGCGTCGCCGTCAGCCAGGCAAGAGGTCGAACTCACGATGGCGTCCGGTAGGCCCCACAGGCGTGGAACGGCGGCGAGCTCAGCCTGGCGTGCGATGCACAACAGACGGTCGTTCTGTGGCGACTCTGCCTCCGGGCGTGGTGAGTACACGACCTCAGCCTTGCCGGCGCCCGTCTCGTTCAACGCGTAGGTACCGACGCGCGTCGTCTCCGCGGCGTGGGCGGTGAGGTAGCGGTAGGCGTCGATGGGGTGCGAGGAGACACGCAGCAAGTTGACGTAGGTGCCGAGGGTCTCCGGGTGGGTCATCCACTCGCCTCGGTTCCGTACGGCATCATCCCCCAACGCCGTGCTCAATGCGCGCAGTGCGCGGCGCGCCGCAGCGACGCTGATCCACTCGGTTTCGTCGTCGAGCACCATGGGTGAGAGCCCAACGGTAGACAGCAGTGCCCGAGCCGTCTTCTCACCGCGTTGGTCGCGCAGGCGCAGGAGATACGGCTTGAGGATCGCCGCGCGCAGCTCTTCCTTGCCTCCCCCCGTGTAGGGGATGCTCTGCGTGCGATGCCGCGAAGAGCTGGGCGAGTTGCTGCTCATCAGCGCATCAGCATACAAGGCCGAAGGCTCAGGCACAGCCTATCGCTGAATAGCGGCTAATGAATCGCCTCGAGTTGCACCCACAGCGGCAGATCGCAGCCACGGGGCGGCCTCGGATCGCACTCATTTGCGGCGCCTGCTGCGGCGCCTGCTGCCGTCCCTGGCTCGCCCCGGGGGGCCGCTGGGACTGGCTCGCCAGCTTCGCTCAGCCGCTCGGTTTCGTCCGGATCGGGGGGAGAGGAGCCCTGGTCGCCGCTTCCGGACGTCCGAATTGCTCCGCGCTCGCTCCCTGCGCCGTCATCTGCTGCGTCGGCACTCGCTGCGCTGCTGTCACCTGTCGAGCTGCTGTCACCAGTCGAGCTGCTGTCACCAGTCGAGCTGCTGTCACCTGTTGTGCCGTCACGCATCTCGAAGGAGCCCAGTCGGGCGAGCGCGCGATCAACACACGCTTCAAGCGTTTCCGTGGGGCATGCATCGTAGTCGCCCACACTGCTGACCCTCGAGGGATCTTGCACCGCCCACTGAGTTTCGAATGGAGATTCGCCGCGCTCTCTGCGCAGGTCTGCTGCGCCTACGCTCAGCTCTCGTACCCAGTGGGTCGCGTCGCCGCACTCGCCAGCTAGATCGATGCGGACGAGCTTCTCGACTGCGGTTCGCCAAACGCCACTCTGCGCCCAACGCGCGCTGACGCGGTTCACCACATCCATGCTGGCGTCTCGGCGTCCCGCCCCAAGGTGATCTGCGAAGGCACCGAAGTCACGCCAAAGGTCCCTGCTGCTCGTCCACTCTTGGGTTGCCGCCTCGACGCTGGGAACGAACACATACGCCGCTTGGTCGAGGTGACCGAAGCAGCGCTGGAGTGGGCGCCATCCGGCTTCGGTCAGCTGGACAGTGACAATGCCGCGTCCCTCGAGCAACGCGATTTCGAGTTCAGCGCTCAGCTGTGCTGACTGGTGAAGCGCAGGCAACCTTGCGCTTTCAGGGGTTTCGAAAGGAAGCGACGGCTCCGGTTCGGGAGCCGGACGCGGTCCCGGACAGCTCGCCGACACGAAGCTCGATGCGACGCAAAGGGGGGCACCGCGCCAGAGTTGCCGAAACGTCCGCCGTTGCAGGCCCGCTAGTCGACCGCCTGCAGCCAACCGACCGTCTGCTGCCCAACCGTCACATCCCCAGCGCATCCGTCCAAGAGTACGCAACGATTCGACTCACCCAGTCTTAGAAACAGCGCGGGCATCAAGCAGCGCCCACCTGCGCCAAACCGCAAGCACAGCCGCAAGGACCCGGCCACCCGAAGCGCGCGTTACCACTTGAAAAAAGGTGGTCGTACCAAGGCTAGAGAACCGCAGACTGCTGTCACCACGGGATCGAGGCAAATGGCAAGGGCTCTTCGGTATCGCAGCAGGACCGAGAGACAGCATGCATTCGCCCTCTCCCCAAAATGCTCGCCTCTTGCGACCCTGAAACAGCTATGGCATCCGGGAACATCCATGACGCGCGCTGAAGAGCCTTCAGCTCCTGACGACCAGCCGACGCTTACCCACGCGACGGAGGTGCCGTTGGAACCCGAGCCTGCGCTGCCGCCCGAGAAGCAGCACATCGCACCGACGCGTCCGCCGGAGGAGTCCAAGTACAAGACGCTGGAGCTGCGCAGCTTCGAGGTCGACGAAGTGGACGATCGCCGTGCTCCGACGCGCAAGATCGAGCGCAACCAAGTCCAAGCCCTGCTCGATCAATACGGCATCGGTGGCCAGCTCCCGCCGAACAGTCCGTTGCCGATGATGAAGGGCACGCCGTTGCCGGGTACGCCAGTACCCCAAACGCCAGCGGCGCAAGGACCGCAATCCCAAGCGCCCCAGTCGCGTCCACCGCAGTCGCAGCATCCGCGCGGAAGAGCGCCGGCGCCTGCGACTTATGCGTGGCTCTGGGTTGCCGTGCTGCTCGGTGCTGCCGTCGTGGGCGTGCTGGTTGGGCTGGTCCTCTTGAAGCTGCGCTAGCCTTAGAGTTGGGCTTTCAAACCGATCTGGACCCATCTCGGCGCGTTGGGGCGAGCGCCGTAAGGTCGGTGGCCGGTGATGAAGTGGTTGTCCGTGAGGTTACGCACGTTGGCGTAGAGCCGAATCCCCTTGCTGAGGTTGAAGAACGCCGACGCGTCGAGCCAAACTTGAGGGTCGGTGGCGAGCGCCTGGTCCAGTGGACCCGAGCCAGCGATCTCGCGCGTGGCGGCGACGTAGTTGAAGCCTAAGTTCCCACCGGCTCTCGAGTGCTCGAGCCCTGCCTCGAGGTGCAGCTGGTGCCTGGGCACGTAGGGGACTTCGTCACCTTTGGTCACGCTGCCAAAGATTGGGTCGTCGGACTCGAAGCTGGATTCGAACTCGCTGTAAGTCAGCGTGTAGGCGCCGGCTACAGGTGCTTTCAGTGACCCGCCCAGCGGGAACTCGTGTTGGATGCTGCCTTCGACCCCGAAGATGCGCGCCGCGCCAGCATCGAACTGGCGATCGAGATCGTCGTTCAAGCAACCGCTTGAGAAGGTGCAGACGTCGGTCAGGTTGGAGTAGTCATTGTAGAAGCCAACCGCTTCCAGCAGCGTGCGGGCCTTTGAGTAGCGGACACCAGCCTCGTAGTTGATGCTCAGTTCCGGTTTCACAAACTCCGCGCTGCCTGGCGCAGGAGGGCTGAAGCCGCGATAGCCTCCCGCGAGCACGCCAAAATGATCGGTGAGCGACCAGAAGGCACCCAAGCTCGGCAACACCACGACCAGCGAATTCCCGCGCTCCTGGAGCGACAGGCGGTCGACGAAGCTGCCGGCGATGCTCTCCGTGCGCACTCCGGGAGTGATGATGAAACGCCCAAAGCTCATGGCGTCTGACACGTGCACGGCCGCAGCGTACGATGACGCTTCGTTCAGCGCGGTGACTTCGGTTGGCGTTCCGTCAGGGAATAGCTCGCCTCTTGCCGCAAGGAAGCCGTCCTCGCTGTGGCGTCGCTCGATGCGATCATAGTGGGCGGTGACACCATACTCGAAGCGATGGGCAAGGCCACCGGTCGAGGTGTCCCAGCGCACACGAACGTCGACTCCCTGCGAGACGAACTTGCGTTGGTTGGGGCCGATCAGCAGCGTCTCGGCGGGTGAAGTGCTCTCGGCTTCGCCTCTCAAGATTGCGTAGAAGACCGCGTTTTGAGGGCTGTTCGGGTCCTCGAGTACGCTCGCTATGCTTGCCCCGCGGAAACTATTGACCTTGCGCCAGATGCGGGAGAAGTCGTGTCTGTAGGCCTTGGTCGTGATCTTGAGCTTGGGGAGCGGCGAAATCTCGTGGGTTAGCGTCGCGGACGTCCGGTGCCACTCCATGCGGTCCAACTGACTCGCTGAGTAGCGAGCGAGGGGAGTGCGCTTGAAGTCGTCGTCGCTCAAACCGAGGTACGTCTCGTTGGATACCTCATCGGCGTATGAGAGCTTGAGGTTGAAGTGATGTGGCGCTTCAGCCGTCGGGTTGGGCACGTAGCTCGCCTTCGCCATCCACTCGTTCTTGACGAAGCCTGTGTCTGCGCCGCTCGGCAGTTCCTTGAAGCCGTCGTTGCCGAGGTGCACGCCTTCGATCAGAAACCCGGTCGTCCCGTCGCTCGACCCGAAGTAGCCGTGGGCCTTGCGATAGCCGTACTCTCCCAAGCTGATGTCCGCTCTCGCAGATGTTTCCGTGGGGATGGGGCGCGTGATCAGATCGATGGCACCACCAACCGACTGCGGACCGTAGGCGATCGCCGCCGGACCCTTGATCACCCGGACGTAGGTCATGCGGGTCATCAGCGGGAAGAAGTACGCCGCGGGAGCGGAGTATGGCGCGGGGCCGAAGGGGATGCCATCTTCTAGCAGCGTCACCTTCTTCGAGCGATCGGGGTTCACTCCTCGCATGCCGATGTTGGGGCGCAGGCCGAGACCATCTTCGCCCCGTGAGTAGACACCAGGAACGCGGGTGAGCACCGCGTGCGGATCGTCATACTCGTACCGCTCCAGGTCCCGTTCGCGGACTACGTGAGCGGAGCCCGCCGTCTTTCCAATCGGTGTGGCCATCACCAACACTTCTTGTTCCGGCTCGGCTTCGCTTGCGGGGTCTGCCTCCGGCGTGACCGATGACTCGGAGTCTTCGGGTGTTGGGGGTGAGGGGTGCGGTGTCTCGCTCCAGGTGAGAGGAGAATAGGCGGTGCAAGCGAGGGCGCAGGCGACCGTCCGCATGAGGCGTGTCATAAAGCTCTCTTCAAAAGCGCTGGCGTCAATGGGCAGCGAGGCGCTGCTGGGTGTTGGACCGGAGTCGGAGCGGAGGCGTCGCAGGTGCCGCGAACACCCAGTTAGCCGGCCCGATACCGTCTCGCACCCGTGCGAGATCCACTCGGGGGTCGATCAAGCGGGACATCGGGCGACCATTCATTGACGCCCAGGCGTCCGCGTGAACCTGGACGTCAGCTATCCCTCGCTGCTCATAGTCGGCAGCGATGTGGTGCGCGAGCTGCAAGATGAGGTCGGGTTGGGTCGCGAGCTCCCGCTCTTGGATGCGTGTCAAATAGTTCCGGGGGGAAACGTGCTGGGTCAAGCCGCTGGGTGTGCGGACGACGTAGGTCACGCTCCCGTTCTTCTCGCGGGCCATGACGCGCCAAGAGAAGCGCATGCCTTGCTCGTGCCAGAGTACGTTGCCGCCATAGGTCCAATGTCGCAACGGAAGCGCTAGCTGCACCAGACAGAACACTGCGAGTCCCCATGCCAAGGCGGGAGGCACCCGTGCGACGCGCGCGGATCGGCTAGGAGGTCTCCGTAGCCTCTCGCGAGTCCACCGGCCTATTCGAGCAAAGGCGCTTGGAGGAAAGAACACCAGCGCTGCCGCCAACATGATGAAGGGGAACATCCCGATTGGGAACAGCACCCGCGTCAGCACGTGGAACGTGACCGCGACGATGTACGCTGGTGCGCGGGTGCGTCGATAGAGCAGCAGCCAAACCACACTGAGATCGAACAGGAAGCCGCACCAACTCATCACCAGCGCGGCCCCTGGCAGCGCGAACACGTCTCCCAGAAATGGAATGTGGGTTCGCGAACTGAGCCAAATCCCTAACGGTTGTCCGTGGATCAACCAGTCGCTGTTCGCCTTCGCGAGCGCGGCGAAGGTGTAGACGATGCCAACTTGAAGCCTGAACAGCCACAGCCAGAAGCGTGGGTGCTGAGCCTGGGGGGACGCGCGTCCAAGCCATACGTCGAGGGACGCGAACTTCCCCGCAGGCGACAGGCTGAGCAGCAGCGTCAGGATGCAGACCAGGTAGTAATGGTTCAGGTAGTTCGCGACGTCGACCAACTGCAGGTAGCTGAAGCAAAGAAACAGCGCGACGCAGCTAACCCGGAAGAACAACCCGAGGCTGACCAGGACGCCGAGCAGTGCAGTGAGCCAGAAAAGCCCGTGCATCGCCGCCGAGTCAACTACCGGCACCCAGCCCAGACCCCAATAGCGGAAATGGAACGTCGGTTCCGTGAAGAACTGCTCGACCCATCCGTACGCGATGAAGCGAAGCGCGCTCACCGTCACAATCGTCCCGAGCGCGAAGCGCAAGACCACCAGCCACTCAGCCGCCACCGGTTGGTGGAGCGCCGCCGTCAGCCTCGAGGAGCACCGCCGCGCGTCAGTCATTGTCGCCCTCGGCGCTCTTTGGCAGTTCGAGGTTAAGCACGGTGACGAACTCGGTCTTCAGGATGTCGGTCAGTTGCTTCACGGCGGCGTACGCACGTTCGACGCTGGCCTTGTCGCTCGTCACCGCCGCGTCCAGCGGTCCTGGCACTTTCCCTAGCTCGAGCTGCGCCCCATCGAGTGCGCTCAACATGCGCTGACTCACTGACTCCGCACCAACCGCGATCAGCCAATCGTCGAAGCCGAGACGAAGCCCCGAATCCGTGCAGCCCTCGAAGAGATCCCGAAACCCTACGAGGTTGTTCGCGATATGCGCGAGTGAGCCCTTGCTGTACGGGAGCTCGACCGCTTCGGGACACGCCTCGGCGAAGCAGTCCACCAGCCCTACCGGCCTGCCGAGCTTCCAGTCCTTTAGCTCCTTGTCGACGTAGAACAGCGCGTCGCTGACCGCGTTGAGAGCAGCCTGATCACTATCGAACACGCCGGAGCCGTTGCCTGCCGTGGCGAGGGTGCTGCAGAAGTTCTTGCCTTCTGGAAATGCGTCCTGTGTCGGCACCCAGAACTCGACCAAGCGCGTGGCGCTCGTGAGGACCAGAGAGCTGACCGCTCCCGCGTAGGCCGCCTTGCGCCCACGAAGCTCCGCGGCGCCGAGCGCGCTCCAGCTGCCGTTCGCGTTGATTGCGGAGAAGCTCGAACAACCGTTGTCAGTGCCAGGATAGAAGAGCAGGTAGTCGAGGGCGGAGTGAGTGCGCCCGTTGATCAGCGACGAAGCGAACTCTGGCTTCGTGTAATCCTGACTGACGAGCTGCTCGTCAACCTTGCAGCGACTCACCAGGGGCCAGCCGTAGATCTGATCTCGAAGATCTTGCGCGCCAGGCTCGCCGCTGCGCGCAGCTGGGCCAAATCGGAAGAGTTCTGCGCGTTGCCATGAGGAAATTGTTTTGCGCCAAGCGTTCTGCGCCGAGAGCGCATTGACGTCCGAAGGTTCGGCCGCAAAGGCTTGGGTGGTGCGCTGAAGTTCCAGCGCGGCCTGGCGGTGAGCCTCGTAGCGAGTCAGAGCGCACTGGGCGATCGACGCCAGCAGTGCCGACTTGCTGAAGCTTTCTGGCTCTGCTTCGAGCTGGCAACTCAGCGCCGCGTGTTCTCCGGCATCAGGGCCTGCGTCGAGCGCCCCGCCAGTTCCACCCAATGTCCAGCCACCACCGGTCCCGGGAGCTCCACCAGCTCCTGCGTTGGCGCTGCCCCCAGCACCCGTGGGTGGCGCGATCTGCCCAGAGTAGACGTGCTCATCGGGTGGCGGCTTCCTACAGCCGGCCCACACACAGATGGCCGCAATCAACCCCAGCGTTGCCTTGCGTACCTGGATCATGAGTATCCTCGAGGATATGAGCGCGCCGTGGGTTCCAACACGGCGCGCGCGCGGTCGGGTTTTACAGGGCGTTGAAAGACACCCAGCCAATCAACATCCTATTAGAGCGGCAGCAGAACGAGCGCCGCGTCGTCGTCCGCGCTGTCCACGCGGAGGTAGCCTGCTGCGGCGAGCCACTTGCCGTCGGGAGACACAGCGGCGCCGAACAGCGCTTGATCCACGCTCCCGAAGTCGTAGAGCTTCACTCCGTCGGTGTCGAAGTTCGTGTCGAGCGCTCCGTCCGCCGTCGTGATGAGGATCATGGCGTGGATCACGCCCGTGCTCGGCGAGCCTGAGCCGACATGGACAGTGCGGTCGTCGGCGAGTGGCAAGACGTTGCGTCCGCGGTCGTTGTCGGCTGCGATGTCGTAGATCAGGCCACCGTTCGTTGCCCACGTGGTGTCAGCAGCGCCATCGGCGTTGTAGCGGAACGAGACCAGGTCGACGGTTCCGGTGCCCTGCTCGCGTCCATACCCCGTGGTGACGTACTTGCCGCTGCTTTGCAGCGCCGCCCCGTAGGCTTCGGCCATGCCGGGGGAGGGGAGCGGTGCTGAGCGAAGGATCCCATCTGTATCGAAGGACGTGTCCAGTGTCCCATCAGCATTGAACCGGGCGAGCACGATCTGGTTGCTGCCGCTCACGTTCGTGTAGCCGCCGTGGAAGATTTTGCCATCTGGCTGGACGAAACCGTTGCGCCCGTTGTCGTTGAGGTCCAGGCCATCCACCCCGTACACATGCTTCCCTGTGGAATTGAACGTGGTGTCTAATGCGCCTTCTGACGTCAGTCGCGCGACGAAGCGGTCCCGGTCCGCCCGAGCCTCCGCCTTCGCCATGCCAAAGAGCAAGATGCGGTCTTGTGAGTCCACTGTCGCGTTCCACAGTGAGTCGTTGATATCGCTCGTGCCGTCGTTGCCACCCGTGGTGATGTCGATGATCGCCACCCCGTTCGTCCCGAAGGCCGTGTCGAGGGTGCCATCGCTGTTGAAGCGCGCGACGGCGATGTCTGCGTCGACGTAGGTCGCATTGGGGTCATGCTCCACCGTGCCGGCGACGACCACCTTGCCATCGCTCTGGATGCCGAGGCCCCTTGCTTGCTCGAGGGTTCCCCCGGCGACGGCGTTGACATACGCGATTCCCCCAGTTCCGAAGCTCGCGTCGTAGGTGCCATCCAAGTTGAAGCGTGCCACCACGAGGGCGGAGTCCCCGTTGAACTCGGAGTAGCCCGCAGCGTACGGCCGACCTTGAGCGTCGAAAGCCGCCGCCCAGAAGCGGTCGTTCTCCGTTTGTGAGAGCGGTACCGCGCCTGCGAATTCGGTACCAGACGTGCCGGCCGCGCCACTCGTTCCAGCAGCCCCGGCAGTTCCGCCGGTTCCAGCAGTTCCGCCCGTCCCACCGGCGCCAGCGCTACCAGCCACGGCACCCGTCCCGGCCGTACCGCCAGTGGTGGAGCCCGCGCTGCCCCCGCTAGCGGCGCTGCCAGCATTGCCGGCTGTACCTCCATTCCCTGCGGAACCACCTGCGGCGCCGCTGCCCCCGCTGCCTTTGCTGTCCTCCGAGTCGCTGCCGCACCCAATCAGGGGGACACAAGAAGCGAAGCCGACGAGAAATCCGAGACGGGTGAGGGGATGCATGCTTACGAGACCTTCCTTTGGCGAGCCCCAAGTCGAGGGCTGGTTTCGCTCCTATCTTTGTTGAAAATGATTTTCAATATCTATTTGCGGGGTGCGAGAGGCGGATCCTGCGGCCATTTTGAGCCTCGGTTAGTAGAAAATGGATGTCGTTTTCATAACCTACGCCCAGCAAACGGGCCCGATCGAGGCATTGCACCCGAAGTCTCCGGACGTCCGGATCGCTAGCCGAGGTTGGGAGCCGCGCCGGCTTCCGGCGGTGTGGGCTGCGGCTCGACCCCTGCGCTGGTGCGCGCGATCAGTGGACGCGAGCGCCGGAACGCCGCAGCACCCAGCAGGCAAAGCACTGGAGTTACTACCAAGTGGTAGCGATCGTCCCCAAAGAACACCGCGTGAATCAACGTAGTCGAGAACAGCAACCCAAACGCGTAACGGCCCACGCCTCCATGCAACGGCCGACCCGGTACTGGCAGCAACGCCAGCAGCGGAATCAACGTCGGGAGCCAGAAGAACGGGTGTTCGTCGTTGAAGATCGCGTATCCCGCCAGCCCCAACAACACGCTGAAGAGCATCGCTTGAACCACCCAGGCCAACGTGGCCTGGTTGCTGAGCTCCTTGCTGTCGCGCTGCGGGTTCCTACGTCGGTCGCTGAGCGGCAGACCAACCACGGAGAACGCCGCCAGGATTAGTAATCCACGGTGGAAATGCGAGAGCAAGTTCCGCCCGGCTACCCGACGATGCTCCGGCCAGGCGTTGGGGTTCGCTTCGCGGAGGTACTCTATCGCGAACGACTCATGGTCATAGGTGTGGCCCAGCTTCTTGGGCATCAAGGAGATCCAACGTTTCGGATCCTTGAGGATGGCCTCGCGCCCCACCTTCGCCCAACAACGATCCTGTTGCACCTGTCCAGTGACGACAGGGCAGCCATCTTGAGCCTTCAACGTGCGGAAACGTCCGCTGTCGGTTAGCGCGCCGATGGCCAGGTTCCAGCCACCGTTTGTCGACACGAAGGCGCAACCATCCATGCGGTTGCAGTTGCGAATGGTCCAGGGCATGACCACGGCGAACGTAACGGCGAGGCTAACCGCCGCCAGCGCCAACGCCCGCCAGCGCTTGCCATCATGCAGCAGCGCCGAGAGCGGCGCTGCCAGCAGCACCGAGGGCCGCACGAGCGTCGCAAGTCCCAGCATGATGCCGCCGTAGGCGGCGCCTTTCAGCTGGCCGCGGCGGCTGTAGATGATCAGCGCTGCCCACGAGAGCAGCAACGCCGTCAACAGCTCCGTCATGACGACCGCGCTGTAGGCGATGAGCCCGGGATGCAGGGCGATCAGCGCAGCCGCTACGCGCGCACGGTTCGTGCTGAGGAAGCAGCGCCCGAGTCGATGCCCCACGGCGATCTGCAGAGCACCAATCGCGGCGTTTGCGATCGGTGCCACGAGCAGGCCCCGCCCAAACACCAAATAGAGCAAGCCGAGAAAGGCGCTGTAGCCTACCGGGTAGTGGCACCAGGCTTTCCACACGGCTTGGCCACCGACGATGACATCCTCGGAGTAGCCGAGGCCCTCGGCGATACGTGTGGCGCCGAAATGGTAGTAGTGACCATCCCACACCGGTTCTCGCGACCACGCGATGGCCACATAAAGACGCGGCAACAGGCCGAGTAGGCTGACCACCAAGGTGAAGCCCCAGTCGGGGGTGTGCGACGCGTTCTTGGCTGCAGCGTCAGGCACCGTGCCGGCTCATCCTCACGGATCCACTCCGTGCGCTTG
>JACKEB010000016.1:300000-405860 GCA_020633205.1 Polyangiaceae bacterium | reverse complement strand
TGGCGCCGCGCCCGATCACTTCACCCACTTCGTAGCGTTCCACCCGCGTACCCGTGTAGGCGCCAGGTTTGACGCGCATCGCGCGATCGAGATCGGCTTGAGCTTCGTCCAGTAGAGCATCGCGTTTCTGTATCTGTTGCGCTGCGCGCTCGAGCCGACTAAACGCGCGTCGCGTCGCTCTGCGGCTCTGGCGCGCGAGCCAAAACGTCGTTCCGAGAATCACCTCGCAGACCACACCAAAGCTCAACAACGTGACCGTGTCAGAGGGGCGCATGGCGAGCACCGAGTTTCTGACGTCGAGCACTCCGAACGCGGCGAGCGCGCACAGAACGAACCAGCCGAGGGCGCTGGTGCCAAACACCAGCCCGCCCGCCAGCTCCCAGTCGCTCAGTCCGAAATAGTAGATCCCAAGGCATAGCGTCATCACCGCGGGGCTGAATACCCCGAGGTGAACGCACATCGTGAGGATAGCGAACACGCAGAGCAAGCCGTGTGCAAGCTCTATCTTCGGGCTGTAGCGTTGCTCTTCACGGTACCACACGGCAATGCCGATGCTCGCGGCGACCACGATGGCCAGGACGCCGGTAGCGAGCCATTGGCGCAGCTCCGCGTTAGCGCCGTGCAGCCTGGCGCCAGGAATCCAGATAGCTGCGAGCGCCGCAGCGGCGACCAACGATGCGAGGTTGGCCAGGGCTCGGCCGCGAGTCGCGCCTTCGGTGGCGAGGATGCCCGGCGTGGTCAACCAGAGTTCGGCGCTGCCGCTGGAGTTCCCCGAGCGTGAGTCGCCCGCGACCAGTGGTGTGGTGCCAGAGTCAGAGCTGGTTTCGGACGGCGTGGCGTGGGGGCCTTCCACCAACGTGGGATCGTCTACCCCCAAGCTCATTGACGCAGGATCTCGTGGGCTCCGGCTCGGAACAAGCATGTTCGGCCTGTCGGTTCCAGCGCCGTAGCCGGGGAGGCGCTGAAGCCCTGCGTTGCGCCTCGGGATAGGCGTGGATCAGCGAGCAAACAGGACTATGGTTGCGGGCCATGAGCTTGGAGCGAGTGAAGCGGCTAACGAGCCGATTTCGTGAGCAACTGACTTCGGTCCCAGATGACTGCAACGCCTGGTCGCACGGGACCGAGCTTGGCGTAGAGCTGGTGGAGTCCATGTTGCGCGCGCGGCATTTGGATGTGGCCGCTCACGAGCTGAGGAAGCGCGGCGTCGGGCACTACACGATTTGCAGCACTGGCCACGAGTCCAACGTGGTGCTCGGGCGGCTAACATCGCCCAAGGACCCCACGATCGTCCATTACCGCTCCGCGGCGCTGCAGGTCGAGCGGGCCAGGCAGGTCCCGGGTAGGCACCCGGTGCAAGATATCGCTCTGTCGCTGGTGGCGGCACGGACGGAACCGACCAGCGGTGGTCGACACAAGGTCTTCGGCGGCAAGGACCTCGGTATCATCCCGTCCACCAGCACGATCGCTTCCCACATGCCGAGGGCCGTCGGACTGGCGATCGCCCTCGAGCGCGTGATGCGCTTGGAGCTTCCTCACGAATTAGACCCCGACTCGATCGTGATGGCGAGCTTTGGCGACGCGAGCTTGAACCACTCGACGGCGATCGGGGCGTTGAACGCCGCGGGCTGGGTGGTCCACCAGAAGCTAAAGCTCCCATTGTTGGTCGTGTGCGAAGACAATGGGCTTGGGATCAGCGTGCGCACCCCGACCGGCTGGGTGGAGGAGCGTCTGCGGAGCCTCCCGCACATCGCGTATCATTCCGCCGACGGAACCGACCTGAATCAGTGCTACCGCACGGCGCGCGACGCGATCGAGGAGTGCAGGCGCACGCGGAGGCCTCAGGTGCTCCATCTGCGCACCGTGCGCCTTTTGGGTCACGCTGGCAGCGACGTCGATACCGTTTACCGTGCGCCGGCCGAGCTCGCTGCAGCCGAGGGCGCTGACCCGGTGCTGCATGCCGCATGGCAGCTTCTAGCATGCGGCGTGTCCGCGGAGCGCCTGCTCACGCTCGACGAACGAATCCGCGAGGAAGTCGGAGCAGCCTGCGAGCAGGCCGCTGCTGCACCGCGCCTACAGAGCCGGTCCGAGGTGATCCACGCGCTCACCCCGCGGCCCGCGCCACTCAGTCAGCCGCCGCTGCCGCCTCCAGCGCTGGCGAATGAAGAGCCTCTTACGCTGGCGCAAGGCATCAACCTCGCGCTGCGTGAAGCCTTGCAGGCATACCCTGAGGCGCTGGTCTTTGGTGAAGACGTCGCAAAGAAGGGCGGTGTGTACGGCCTGACCAAGGGGTTGCTCGGCCAAGCTGGCCCCGCTCGAGTGTTCAATACGTTGCTCGACGAGCAGACGATCCTCGGGATGGCGTTGGGGGCCGGACTCTTGGGCATGCTGCCGATCCCCGAGATCCAGTATCTGGCCTACCTGCATAACGCTGAAGATCAAATCCGTGGGGAAGCGGCAACCATGAGCTTCTTCTCGGACGGGGCGTACACGAATCCGATGGTTGTCAGAATCGCCGGGCTCGCCTACCAGAAGGGCTTCGGCGGTCATTTTCACAACGACAACTCAGTGGCCGTCTTGCGCGACATTCCAGGGATCGCCCTCGCGGTCCCCGCGCGCGCCGACGACGCGCTCGAGATCTATCGTCAGGCGCTGCATCTGGCCAAGTCTGCCGGCCGTGTAGTCTGTGTGGTCGAGCCCATCGCGCTCTACCACACCCGCGATCTACACGAAGAGGGTGACGGTCAGTGGCTCGCGCATGCCGCCGATGCCGCCGCGCGCGGCGGCGACGTCGGCTCCAACTTCTCGCGCGCACGGGTCTATCAGGCGGGCGCAGCGGACTTGACCATCATCACCTACGGCAACGGCCTCTTCATGTCCCTGCGGGCCGCGCACCTCCTGCAAGAGCGAGGCGTCGCGGCTCGCGTGGTCGATCTGCGATGGTTGGCGCCGCTTCCCGAGGCTGACATCCTGGACAATGCACGTGCTACGGGCCGCGTGCTGATGGTCGATGAGTGTCGGCAGAGTGGCGGGATTTCAGAGGCGGTGGCAGCCGTGCTGCTCGACGCCGGATATCCCATCAAGTGGCGGCGCGTGGCGTCCGCGGACTCCTTCATCCCGCTGGGAGATGCCGCAAATCTCGTGTTGGTTCAGGAGCAAGAGATTGTGGATGCCGCACTATCGCTGATGTCTCTGCCTTGAGCCGCTAACTTGGGCTAAGTGCCGTAGGGAACCCGATCATTGCCAACACGTCGGGTGACCCTGGCTCGGTCGAGGTACTCCATGAGGGGCACGGCTTGCTTTCGGCTGACTCCCGCCAGGTCCTTCAAGTCCCCAACGGAAAGCGTCGGATGCCCCTCGAAGCGCGCCAGCACGCTCGCCTTGAGCGCCTCGAGCGCGTCTGCGGGGAACCAGAGCTCGGACAGTGATACGGCCAGTCCCTGGCGAGCCAGCTCCGACAGCACGCTCTTCAGCGCTTGAGGCGCCATCGAGAGCTCAGTCCACAGTTCGCGCTCCGACGCGCCCTGGAGGCCCCGCTCGCCGAGCAGCTTCCCGACCTGTTCTCGATTGCGTGTGAGCGAGGCGCTACCGGTCCGTAGAAATTCCGGGGTGGCGAGGCGTTGAGCGACTTCTGAGAGCTGGCTGTCATCGCACGCTTGACGCAGCACGCGTTCGGCGACGGCCCGGCCTGCAAGGCGTGACAGGCGGGCCAACGCAGCTTCCCGTGGCATCCCGAGTTCATGGGGCGCCGTGGCGTGATGTGCGCGGACCTCATCGACGATTGATTGCGAGAGTACCTCGAGCGAGTGCTTGGTGGTAACCGCTTCCGCCAGGATCAGCAACCGAGGGTGCTTTTGGATCGCCCTCGAGAGGCGGTCGACGGAGCAACCCGAGCGGGATGCCAGCGACTCCAGAGCAGCGGATCGAGGGGCGCCGTAGAGCAGCCAGTGCTCGCAGGCATCTCCAAGTTTTTGGTCTCGCAGCGCCTCGAGGGCGCTCTTCCGGTGGTGCCAGAGCGAGGTGTTACCGCCGCGGATGCGCGACTTTCGCCGCGGCAGAGCTGCGGCGTGCACATCCAAGACTACGCCACCCGCGAGGACGCTGCCTCGAGACTTTGCCGTGCGGAACCCACGCAATACCAACGGTACGCCGGGCTGAACAGGCATCGGAGAGGCAAACGCCAGGTGCGCAACGCCTCGGATGTATCCCGTCGCTTCTGGTGACGGTTGCTCGAACCAGGTCAGCCGTCCCTGGCGGTAGCTGGTGCCGATGTGACATAGGACGCTCGCGCCATCCTCGAGTTCGGGAAGTGCCTCCTCCAAGACTCTAAGGGTTACGTCGATGCGTTTGCTCTCGGCACCGAACAGCCCATCCGTGAGTGCGTCGCCGCGCTCCACTTCCTGACCGCGACTGAGCGCGAGGTTCAAGGCGACTCGACAGGGTGCCGTCGCTCGACTGACATCCCGCCCGTGCACCTCGAGGCTCCTACAGCGTACCTGCCGTGAGCCACCCGAGCCGAGCAGCGTGAGCGGCCGGTCCAGCTCCATTTGGCCGCGCGTTAGCGTGCCCGTCACCACCGTGCCAGCACCCTTTACGCTGAACACCCGGTCGATGGCGAGCCAAGTGGGCAGCTTCGGTTCGGAAGCATCTCGCCGGCTGCGCACGGCGGTTAACGCGTCGGCAAGCTCGCTCAGCCCCTTTCCGCTTTGAGTATCCGTGGGGATAATTGGCGCGTCCTCGAAGCCGAGTTCTTTCAGGGTCGCCTGGACGTCCAGCGCCGCTAGTGAGCGCATCTCGTCGTCGACCAAGTCTGCTTTGCTGAGCGCCACGACCAGACGCTCCATGCCCGTAAGCCGACATATCTGTAGGTGCTCGCGAGTCTGGGGCATGACGCCATCGTCCGCGGCGACAACCAAGAGACCCACGTCGACGCCGCCGAGTCCGGCGATCATGGTGTGAACCAACTTTTTATGGCCCGGGACGTCGATGAAGCTGAGCGGGTGGTCCGGGAGTTCCGCGTATCCGAGCTCAATCGAGATGCCGCGTCGCTTCTCGTCTGGCAGTCGATCCGTGTCGGTACCCGTTAGCGCTCGTAGCAGGCTGGTCTTGCCATGATCGACGTGACCTAGGGTTGCCACCAAGAGCCGGCCCTCTGCGACGCTGGTAGACGCCGCTGCTTGGGTTTGCTGCGGCCCGGCCTTGCGCGTTCGCGTCATCTCGGGGGAGAGGCAAAGTGGGTGGCGAAGAAGTCGAGCATACGGCTCCAGGCATCCTCTGCGGCTGCCTCGTTGTAGGCGACCTTCATCGGACCGTGCTTGCCGGCGCTGGTGGTGAGTCCCGGTTCGTGATGACTCATGAAGCTGTGACCCGCATCGGGGTAGAGCTTGATGTCGTGCGCGACGCCCAGTGACTCCAGGTGCCGACGCAGACGCCTGCCTTGAGGCGCGAAGATCGCATCGCGTTCGCCAAACGAGCCAACCACCGGGCAGATCCCAGACAAGTCTCGAGCCCGCTTGGGGACCATCCCGTAAAACGGCGCTGCTGCGCGCACGTTCGAGCTCTTGAGCGCGTGCAAGATCGCGAAGCCGCCTCCAAGGCAGAAGCCGGCCACGGCGATGCGCTCGCAGTCGCAGCGGGGCACGTCCTTGAGAGCCGCTTGAGCCGCCGTGAGGTGATCGAAGACGGCGCCGCGACCGGTGGTAGAGCCGAGCACCGTCCGCAGCACACACAGCGATCGAACTCCCGGGCCGTCGTACAGATCGGGTGCGAGTGCGACTAGGCCATGTTCCGCAAATCGGCGGGTGATCCGTCGAATGTCGTCGTTGAGCCCGAAGATCTCGTGCAGCACCAAGACGCCTGGCGTCTGCTCGAGCTCGTGAGGCTCGGCGAGGTAGCCACGCATGGTGTGCCCCTCTGCGAGCGGGATGCGAACCTCTCGGTCGCGCACCTGATGACGACTCCGTTCGCTGGCCGTTGCTCTCGTCATGCAGAGAGCATACTCGCCTAGCTACCGAGGTGAACCGTCACTCGACTGCCTCGAGTTCCAACAGCGGATCGCCTTGCTCCACGTCATCGCCGTCGGCAGGGAGTATCCGCACGACCCGCGCCTTGGCGGGCAGCCCGTCCCCGCCGTAGGCGATACGGTTGAACGTCTTCATGACTTCGAGCAGGCAGACGTTGTGCCCGGTCTGGATCTCCTGTCCCCCGGCGACGAACACGTCTTGGTCGGGTCCCGGTCGAGTGTAAAACCGGCCCGAGGTAGGTGCCCGGAACACTAGGCCGAGGCTCGCCCCAGCGGCCGCCTCCGTGTTCTGCAGATCGCCTTGGGTGACCGGCTCGAGTTCCAGTAGTGCGTCGCCAAAACCGACCGGGAGCTTCGCTGCATAGGTCCGCCGACGCTCGCCGCTGACGATGCCGTGGACTCCCTGGGGCGCCTCCAGGATCACGAGCTTGCCGAGCACGACCAGTTCCCCGATGCGTTGCCCCGCGGTAACGAGAGCGCCTGGGCGCGGCAGACCACGTACCAGGCCCACTCCGGGTGACGTGAGTCGGACACGCCCAGCTTCCAGCGCAGAGCTACCGACCTGCAGGTGTTCAGCGTGTAGCCGGCTGCTCATTACCGCACCTCCTGAACCAACACGGCGAGGTCATGCAGCGACCAGATACGCGGGTTCTTGATGCGTCGACTACCTGTGTTCTGGTAGCTAGCTTCGACGAGCATCTCAAGGTACGCGCGCAACTCGCCAAGGGACACGATCTCATCGGTGTCCATTTGCCGTGCGGCAACGTATGGGTCCATATCGCCCTCGATACGCTGCTCTACTTGCTTCATGCCGGCTTCGATGTTCGCCCGCTCCTCGGCGTCCTTGGTGATGATCTCGAAGTCGTCGTCGAGCTTGGTATTGTACGCGGCGATGGCCAGCGTGCGCCCCTCCATCACGCTCAGCCTGGAGATCGGCGTGGATAGCTGCACGACCGGGTCGTACGGCAGGCCGCTCATGGCGTAGTAGCCGGCGCCCGATGCCTTACGCAGCAACACGGTGAACATCGGCACATCGTTCGTCGAGTTCGTGTAGATGAGGCTCGAACCGTAGGCCAGGAGCCCCTGACGTTCCGCTTCGAGCCCGATGTCGAAGCCGGAGATGTCTTGCAGCCAAATCAGCGGGATGCCGTCTGCGTTGCACGCGCGGGAGAATGCGGAGATCTTCGCGATCCCGGCACGGTATAAAATCGCAGAGGGCCTCTGCTTGCCGGGGTGTTCTGGATCTCCCACTAAACCTTGGCGATTGATGACGAATCCAGCGTAGAGCCCGCCGACGCGTCCGACGCCGCAAATCATCTCTTCGCCAACCTCTGGCAGCACTTCCCAGAACAGGCTCTGATCACACAACCGGGCAAGCACCTGGTTCGCGTCGTACGCGACGCGGTGGTCGGTTGGAAGCAGACCGAGCAGCTCGCTCGCTGGCTCGCGAGGCGGCATCGCCCCTGAGCCGTGACGGTAGAACTCCGCTGCGCTGGTCGGTAGCCGTTCGACCTCCCGACGCATGCAATCGATCAGCACGTCGTCGTTGGGGACCCGAACGTCGGCGCATCCGCTTTGATGTACGTGCACCTCCGGGCCACCGATGCTTAGGCTCGTCATCTTCTGGCTCTTAGCGCCTTTGATCAGCGCTGCGCCGGCGATCACCATATACGCCTGCTCGGTCATGTACACGCGATCACTGATGATGGGCATGTACCCGCCACCGGCGATGCAGTCGCCGAACACTCCGGCGATTTGCGGGACGCCGTGGGCGGACAGCAGGCTATTCATCTTGAAGATGTGGCCCGCGCCGTGCGCGCCTGGAAAGCTCTTGGACTGTTCCGGGAGGAACAGGCCGCTGCAGTCGACGAGGTAGAGCGTGGGGATGCGCAGGCGTAGCGCCATGGTCTGCGCGCGCTGGATCTTCTCCGGCGTGCGCGGCCACCAGGAACCGGAAGCCACCGTGTTGTCGTTGGCGATCACCATACACCAGCGCCCACTCACCAGCGTAAAGGCCGTGACGACACCAGCGCCTGGAGACTTCAGGCCGCCGGGGAACTCGTCTTCGAAGTTTACGAAGGTGCCAACCTCGAAGATGCGTGAGTCCGGATCCTTCAAGAGCTCGATGCGCTCTCGAGCGGTGAGCTTGCCCTTCGCGTGAACGCGTTCTTTGTATTTCTCGCCCCAGCCGGCGTGGACCTCCGCGCGTCGAGCCATGAGGCGCTCCTCGAGCTGCACAGCCCGTTCGAGGTTTTGATTGTAGCTTTGGTCGTCCAACGCGGCTGCGCGTGGCTTACCGATGGGACTCAAGGGGATGTGGGCCATGTGTCTGTTCGACTCCGTTTTCGTCGACGCGGACGAACACCGTTGCAGGGCGTGTGCGGGCTCGCGCTTCGAGCGGCACTCAAGGGAAAGAGCTGCGCAGCGCTAGGCGCGCGCGAGGTAGCTCCCTCCGGGGATGCTGGACGTGTCGTAGCGGTTCTCTGCAAACTCCGCCGAAGCGAGTACGGCTTGGTGCATTGGGATGGTGGTCTTCACGCCTTCACACTCCAGCTCCCCCAATGCTTCGAGCATCGTTCGGGTCGCCGCCTCGCGGTCGTCCGCGTGGGCAATGACCTTGCAGATGAGGCTGTCGTAGTGAGGTGGAATTGTATAACCCTCGAGGACGTGAGTATCCACGCGGATACTGCCGTCACGAAGGTCCGGGAGCTTCCATTTGCTGATGGTGCCCGGGGACGGACGAAAGCCAAGGCTCGGGTCCTCAGCGTTGATACGGCACTCGATCGCATGTCCGCTGAGCTTGATATCCGCCTGCTCGAAGCTTAGCGGGTGCCCGGCGGCGACCAGCAGTTGCTCCCTTACCAAGTCGATTCCACTGCGCATCTCGCTCACGCAGTGCTCCACCTGCAGGCGGGTGTTCATCTCCATGAAGCGCAGGACCGCGGGTTGTCCCGGGGCAGCGCTCTGGGTGTCTAGCAGGAACTCCAAAGTTCCGGCGCCGACATAGCCGATGTCCCGAACTGCCTTCACCGCGCTTTGCAGGGTGCGCTCGCGCTCTGCGTCGTCCAACACCGGGGAGGGTGACTCTTCGATCAACTTCTGGTGGTTGCGCTGGATCGTGCAGTCGCGTTCACCCAAGTGGCAGACGTTGCCGTAGCGATCTGCGATCACCTGGATCTCGATATGGCGCCCACCCTCGACCAGCTTCTCCAGGTAGACACGCGGGTCCCCGAAGAACGCCTGACCCTCGCGCTGAGCGGCGTGAAACGCCTCCTCCATCTCGGCGAGCTGGCGGACGATCTTCATACCGCGACCACCACCGCCACTCTCAGCCTTGATCAGCACGGGTAGGCCGACCTCTTCTGCGACGCTCTTTGCGTGCTCCGCGGAGCGCAGTGGGCCATCACTTCCCGGGATCAGCGTCAGGCCAGCCTGCCTCATCGCGCGCTTGGCGGGCGACTTGGTTCCCATCAGGTGCATCACGTGAGCGGGAGGCCCGACGAAGCTGACGCCGTGCGCCTCGCATAGGCTCGCAAAGGCTGAATTTTCCGAGAGGAAACCCCAGCCTGGGTGTAGCGCCGAGCAATCGGTCTGCTTGGCGGCTTGAACGACCCGAGCGGCATCGAGATAGCTATCCGAAGCGCGCCCCGGCCCAAGACACACGCCGCGGCGCCCCTCGAGGTACGCCGCGTGTCGATCCGCTTCCGAGTAAGCGAAGACTGGCTCAATGCCCAAAGCGTCGCAGGCGCGAGCGATGCGAACGGCGACCTCTCCCCGGTTTGCGATCAACAGGCGGTGAAACAGTTGAGGGTTAGCCATGCGCGGGGCACCCTAAATCAGGCTGAACGAATTAGAAACGCTCTCGCTAAGATTCTTCAGCGACCCGTCAGGGCGTGTAACCGAGTCGCCCCGGCCGAATCCGGGCCGCGCGGGTCGACCGCTCAGTGTTGCTACGGCGAGGCCATGTACGGTGCTTGATGGGAAGCTGGCTCAACCAGTTTCCCATCACGTGCTGGCGCGCCGCATCTGGAGAAGCAGCGGGCCTCAGCGCAGCGCTCGACCCAAGGCGCGCTTGAGGGTCGCGTGGGTGTACGGCTTTTGCAGGTAACCCACGACTTGGTCCAACGGGCCCCCGACGCGCTCGCGCATCTCGTGTTCGGTGTAGCCACTGGTCAGCACGATGGGTAGGCGCGGAGCGATGTCGATCAGTTGCCGCAAGAGCCGGCCTTCGCCTCCACTCGCCAGACTTACGTCGACCAGGGCTACATCGACCATCGACTCCGTTCTAGCGAGAAGCTCCAAGGTTTGCTGCTGGCTTTCAGCGGTCAGCACGCGGAATCCCATGCCGGCCAGCTGTTCGCGCAGCACCTCGAGCAACGGTGCTTCATCGTCGACTACCAAGATCCCCGCGCCGGCCATGGCCTTGGGCGGGATGCTCGTGGCGTAGCTTGGCGCGCGACTCGAGGGTGCATTGCTGCAGGGAAAATAGATGCGAAACAGGGTGCCTGAGCCGATCTCGGTGTCGATGCGCATCGCGCCGCGGTGCCCACGGACGATGCCGAGCGTTGCCGCGAGGCCCAAGCCGCGCCCCGTCGCCTTGGTCGTGAAGAATGGATCGAAGATTTTCGAGCGGGTCGTTTCGTCCATCCCGCAGCCAGTGTCGCGAACTTCGAGGCAGACGTATCGCCCCTCCGGCAGGCCTTCGTCGAGATAGGTCTGCTGCAGGAATCCGCGGTCCACGTCCACGAGTCGCGTCGACACGAAGACGTCGCCCTCGCTACCCTCCAGTGCATCAGACGCATTCGTGATGAGGTTCATCACGACCTGTCCCAGCTGAGTGGGGTCGGCCTCGACCGCTGGCAGTCCCTCCGCGAGATCGCGGTGTAGGGTCGCTCGCTTGGAGATCACGCTGCCGAGAAGCTCGCTCATCTCTGCCACCAGCTGGCTTAGGTCGACCTCCGTGACGACGAAGCGGCTCTTGCCCGAGTAGGCCAACATCTGGTTCGTGAGATCGGTTGCGCGCTGGGCCGCCGCCTGGATGCGATCGAGGCACTCCAGCGCGGGAGAGGTGTTCCCCAGGCGCAGCCGCGCGAGGTCGGCGTTGCCCACGATCGCTACCAGGAGGTTGTTGAAGTCGTGCGCGATGCCTCCCGCGAGAATGCCCAGAGACTCGAGCTTCTGTGTGTGCTGCATCTGCGCCTCGTACCGACGCAGACGGTTCTCGGCATCTCGGCGCGCCGTGATGTCTCGAGACGAGACGAACAAGGCTCGTTCACCTTCGAACGTGACCGCCGTAGCTGACAGCTCCACCCAACCGTCAGTTCCATCGAGGCGAAGTAGCCGCTCTTCGAACGGCGCCAGGCTCGCTCCATCCAGGATTTCCAGGCTGCGATGGTTCAGAGCCTCGCGCCGCGCCGGGTCGAAGAAGTCGAAGACCGAACGACCGATCACGTCGCTCGCAGCGTTCGCTCGAACGAGCCCAAGCGCGGTGCGATTGGCGAAAGCAATCTTGCCCTTAACCACGATCGAGATCGGGTCAGGGGAGCGCTCGACCAGCTCGCGGTAGCGATTTTCGCTGCGCTGGACGTTCTCCTCCGCACGTTTCCTTGCGGTAATGTCCAGGATGGTCACCAACGCTCCGGTGTGCTCGCCGGTTTCTGGATCGCGGACGGGGACCGCCTTGAACACCGCCCAGCTGAGTTCACCGTCGGGTGTGCGAACTCCAATCACCATCGGAGGCTGTTCTCGTCCGGTCAGCAACGCCTGACTGACCGGGTACTCTTCAGCGGGGAGTGGGCTGCCGTCTTCGCGGAGCGTGACAGTGCTGAAGTCGGTTACGTAGCGCTGGGTGAGCTCGTCATAGGAGAGGCCCAGGATGCGTTGAGCCTCTGCGTTCCCCATGCCCACGCTCCCATCCAGGCCGACGAACACGACCCCACCCGGAACCCCGTCGAGCAGGCGCTCAATCAGTTCTTCACTCGCCCTGAGATCGGCCTCGACTCGCTTCACCTGGGTCACGTCTACGAGCGACCCGACCACCGTGTCGCCGGCGCGATTGGCCGACAACAGAAGGCGGCGATGTCTGCCTGCGCTGGTCACCGCGGTGATCTCGAAGGCCTTCACCCGTCTCTGATCCTTGAGCGTGTCGATCAGGCCTTGCCAGTCCCCTGGGTCGGCGTACTGCGCTACGACGTCTTGGCCGAGGAGCGTGCTCGAGTCTTCGTACTCGAGCATGCGCCAGAAGGACTCGTTGACGAAGGTGAGTCGGCTATGTTCCGTGCGGAAAAATCCGGCGGGAGACGTCTCGACCATCTCACGGTAGAGCTGGGCCTCCTGCTTGAGCTGGGTGCGTTGCACCGCGACGCGAACTCGACGACCGAGCTCGCGATCCTGAGGTAGCCACGTGTCGTCCGCGTCCAAGAGCGCGGGCGCGTCGACGTCGCCCAACTCCACGAGCCAAGCCTCTGGGAAGCGTCCCCGAAGTCCTGGGAGATCGTGCGAGCGGTCGAAGAGCACGACGTCGGGAGCTCCACTGGTCGTAGAGAGCTCGAAGCCAGCGCCTTCGAGCGTTTGTTTCAGCTCGTCCGAGAGTCGCTGCGGCTTCAAGACGAGCACGATCATGCGAACACCCCCGGGCGCAGTTGGTCGCCGTGGTGAGGACTGGTCGGATCGAAAGCGGGCGGCTCAGCTCTTTGAAGAGCGGGGTCGTCTGGAAGCAACGTTCGGCTCGAGGGGCGGGAGGGGGCGCCAGCTGGCTGGCTGCGTTCGCAGCGTACTCAGCGCCTTGCGGGTTGGGCAACGCTTTGTAGGCCGCTCGCCCGGTGACACCGCAGTCGCAGGCCGCGTGGCGCAAGCGCGTGACGCTAGACGTCAAGGCGGTGGCGCCGCCGCGACCCACCTAGCGCCCTTCAAGTGGCCGAACTGGCCGTATCACAAGCGCCACGGCATGTGGCCCGCGCCTTGCTTTGCGGGAAGACGATGACCGCTCACCGTGCAGACTCCAACGACCTCGTAGGCCGCATTCTTGGCGGCCGCTACCAGGTGAAGTCGCGCATCAACAGCGGGGGGATGGGCGTGCTGTTCGAGGGCATCGACCTGCGTTCGCAGGCTCCGGTAGCCATCAAGCTCCTCGCCCGTGAGTTTGCCGCCAGCCCCGAGGTCGTCGCGCGGTTCGAGCTCGAAGCACACGCCCTTGAGCGCGTGCGCCACCCTGGCGTCGTGCGTTTGCTCGACGCTTCATTCGAGGTCGGCGGCGATGCGTATCTGGTGCTCGAGTTGTTGGAGGGCGAGAGCCTCGGGGACTTCCTGCACCGTCGGGGCGCGCTCGCTGCCGATGAAGTCGTTCGGCTGGTGACGCAGATCGCCCAGGGTCTGCACGCCGCGCATCGCGCAGGCGTGGTGCACCGAGATCTCAAGCCCGACAACATCATGCTGGTTGACGGCTTGGAGCAGCGAGTGAAGGTGCTCGACTTCGGGATCTGCAAGGTGAAGGGACGCCCGCTCACGCGCCAACAGGTGGTGCTGGGAACTCCCGACTACATGTCACCCGAGCAAGCGCAGGGGCGCTCTGGGGTGGACGCAGCGGCAGATCAGTTTGCACTCGGGGTGCTGGCGTTCGAGATGCTGTCTGGACACGTGCCTTTCGACGCGGATGACCCGATGCAGATCTTGTATCGCGTGGTGCACGAACCAGCCCCAGACCTGACGGCGTTTGCGCCTTGGATCCCCGTGGAAGTAAACGACGTGATCCAGCGTGCGTTGAGCAAGAACCCCAAGGGGCGCTTTGGGAGCGTGCTGGAGTTTGCGACCGTGCTTCGTGAGACGGTCGAAGCCTGCGAAGCGGCGTTCGACGAGGACGAGCGCTCGAGTCACGCGCGGATCCGAGTGATGACCCCGGACGTGCGGCGCGAGCTGCCCACGCCGTGCGTGACCCCCTCCTCGCTGCCGGCGTCGGGCCGGGTCTCGATCCCGGTTGTTCCGCGCTACTCCGGGCCGATGGTTCGCGCTTCGGTCAGGGATAGCTCTCCGCCTCCCAGCGGCGTCGCACGCACCGAACCCTGTCCTCCGCCGGTGTTCGGTGACCGGGATCGCATGTTGGCGAGCCTGCATCTCCTCGAGGATCTACTGAAGGGAGGCGGTGAGCCGGAGGCCGCGCTGTCGCCCGAGCTACGGCGCTGGCTTGGGGGGCTAACCACCTTCCTTCCAGAGCTGACGCGCGCTTGCTACGGCCTGACGGGGCGCATCGAGTACAGCGCGCCGCTGCTCCACGCGGAGAACGTCGAGCACGCCTATCTGCTCTCGAGGCTCGAGCCGGGGATGACCCCCGAAGAAGCCGTAGATGTGTCGGGATTGCCGCGCGAACGCGCGCTGTGCCTGCTCGCGGAGCTGTGTGAGCGCGGCGCTGTACGCTTCTCTCGAGGGGCGCCAGCAGCCTGAGGCGCAGCCCCCGAGTCGAAGAACCCAAGCGCTCTCAGTCTGGTGTAGGCTCGCGGCCATGAAGTCGCTGCTCCCGGTCGCACTCCTCGGCCTCGTTACAGCTTGCGCCGGCGCTCCACCGCCGCCTCCAGAGTCTCCGGCGCCCACACCTGCGCCCAATGTGGCGCCGCCCACGGAGCCTCCGGTGATGGCCACGCCGGAAGACATCATCCCCGAGCCGAGCGCCGAGTGTCGGCAGCTTGCGCAGCCGGTGGCTGCCGAGGAATGCCCCGCGGAAATAGCCAGCGCAATCGAGGGGCGTCTGTCCTCTCCGACCAAGCTGCTGGCCTGGGAGCGCTGTCCGGGCGTGGAAGCAGGGTTGATGCGCGCGCTGGTCGCGGAGCTCTCGCCGATCGAGTGCGCGGACGTCCTGGTCGAGCCCGCAGAGGGGGCTCCGGCGCCGAGTGGTGAGGTGCGCGAGGTGCTGACCGGCCTCGGCGTCGCCGCCCGCCTGGCCCGGCTGGCTGGTGAGCCTCCGAGTCTGGAGCCGCCGTACGACAAGGCGCGATTTTTGGACTTCTTGAGCTCGAGGCTCGCCCCGTGGATGGTTGCTCAGGCAAAGGCCATCGACAGCCTCTCGAAGCAAGGAGCCGGGCTACACGGCTACGCGATGGGCGTGGTGGCCATCCAAGCCGGACTCGCTGACTTGCGCATGGTCGAGCTCATGCGAAAGACTCGGCTCCCTGAGGAAATGGCGGGCGACCGCGACGTGGAGGAAGTCTACTTCGCGGCGCTGGATCAAGCACTCGAGCCACGCAAGACGCGTGGTCGAGACGCGGCTCTGGTGGGGCTGCGGCGCTTTCACGAAGTGGGCGCGATTGCAGACGCCCGGCTCAGTAGCGCCCACCGTTTGCTCTCGTTGCTCTACAACGGGCGACGTATCGATCGCCTAGAGCAACTGATGTTGCCCGCAATCGAGGGCGCAGACCAAGTCGCAGGGCTCGGTGCCATGCCGACGTACTATGCCGGGAAGTTGATCCCAGCGGAAAAGCTCAAGGAGGAGCTTGACCGAGTGTACGAGCGTGGATTGCCCACGACGTTGCAACAGAGCATCGAAGCGCCCGGCGCAAAGCCGCTCCCGGCGGAAAAGACCTACATTTACGCGCTCGGTCTGGCCCACTTGAGCCAGCGCTACTTCACGCGCGCTGACTTCGAGCGCGCCGGCAAAGTCGCCCAAGGCATTGCGAAGGACAAGACCTACGGCGCTCGCGCGAAGCTCTTGAGTGCTCTGGGTGAGGCGATGGTCGGAGCGCCGGATGACGCCGCGAAGATGATGCTTGGAGGCTTCGGTGACTGGAAGCCAAACGTCAAGGCGCTCGACACCCTGGCGAGAGGCCAGGGAGAGGTCGCCGCAATGGCGGCCTTCAATGCAGCCTTTCTGCTCGAGCTCACTGCGCCGCAGGTTGCGGAGGCAAGCTACTGGCAAGACTTGGCGAAGCGCTATGCGGCGGCCGAGAAGCGCCTAAAGGGTGAAGCTGCTACTCGCGCCAAGGAACGAGCCGACGCGGCCAAGCAGACCGCGGAGGCCATCGCGAAGCCACCTGCCTCTGCTGCTCACTGACCGTCGAAGCTGAATCCCACGCGCAGGCCGCCGCGGAAGAAGTGCGCTCGCTCTCGGCTGCCGCCCTCGGGATAAAACTCGTACGCGACGGCGAAGCCTGCCCAGGGCAAGACGTTTCGAGTGCGCAGAGCCCAGAGTCCAATGCCGGCCCCAATGCGACCTCCGAAGCTGAAGTTGGTGTTGTCCGCCTGGAAGAGGCTGACGGCTGCCGTCTCCAGTTCGTAGTGCCAGCTGCCGCTGCGGACACGGAACACAACGGGTACCGCGGGGAAATAATTGAGCACGAACTCAGAGGGGGTCGTCTTCGGCTTGAGCATCGCACCGCCGCCAAACTCACCGCCAAACAGTAGCGTCAGCGGACCGTCGAAGTTCTTGCCAGCCAAGATGCGTCCGGCGCCGCCACCGCCATAGGTCCAGCTGCCTTCCGTTTGGCGCACTTGTAGCACTCCACCAGTCTCCAGGTTCAGCGTCCAGCCGCCATTGTCCGTTTGGCGCCCCGTGAACTCGGCGTCGGGCTCGACCCAAAACGGGCAGTCCGCCTCGGCGCCGTCGAGCGCCGCCTGGAGCAGCTGCAGCCGTCGCGTCGCGTGCAGCGCCGCCTCCGTTTCGCTGTCGAGCTCATGCTGCCGCTCGAACTTCGCGCGCGGATCCCCCGCACGCTTCGCTCGTCGCTCCACCTCGCGCAGCGCCGCCTGGCGCGCGCTGGTCGGGGCACGGCAGACGCTCTCGAGCAACGTCGGGTACGCCTCATCGAGCTCGTGCTGGTCGAGGAACCAGCCGCTTCCTTCCTGGGAGTCGAGGATGCGCTCGAGGTCCAGGAGGAGCCCGCGAGTGGCGGTGTCTGGTTCTTCCTCGAGCTGCTGGGCGCCGACCGTGGCGCTCGCGCTGAGCAGGACCGCAAGCGCCCTCACACACGGGCCCGCGAGAAAGCGGCGCGTGGTAGCAGGGCGCAGTGATGATTTGTGGTCTCGTAATCCCATACAGCAATCTTGGCCTGTGACCCGAGGCTGCTGAAGGCAACCCCCAATCGCCGCACAGCGTGCGGAAAACCCAAGGTTGACAACCTGCCATGGTCGCCTGATATCGCGCCACCATGCTTGCTGCGCGAATCCATACGTACGGCCCCCCGAGTGTGCTCCAGGTGGAAAACACGACCGAGCCTACGTGCGGCCCCAGGGACGTGTTGATCGAGGTCCACGCGAGCAGCGTGAATCCCGTCGATTTCAAGATCCGCGGGGGCTACCAGCGCGGGGTGATCCGCTATCGCCTGCCGTGGACGCTTGGACTCGACGTTTCGGGTGTCGTCGTGGAGGTGGGAGCCAAGGTCAAACGTTTCCGCGTGGGAGATGAGGTCGTGAGTTCACCGACCCATCGACGGCAGGGCTGCTACGCGGAATACGTCGCGATCGACGAGGCGATGGTGGCGAAGAAGGCTGCGCGCATCACCCACGCAGAGGCCGCGAGCTTGCCGCTCGTCGCGCTCACCGCCTGGGAGGCTCTGTTCGGTTTCGGGCGCCTGGAGCCAGGGCAGAAGGTCTTCGTCCAAGCTGGGGCGGGGGGCGTGGGTAGCGTCGCCATCCAGCTCGCTCGCCACTTTGGAGCGGCGGAGGTCGCGGCGACCTGCAGCACACGCAACGTGGAGCTGGTCGAGTCCCTCGGCGCCACCCGGGTCGTCGACTACACCAAAGAGGAATACGACGAGGTGCTGCGCGACTACGACATCGTGCTCGATGCGCTTGGTGGAGAGCACAAGGAGCGCGCGTTCAAGGTCCTGAAGAAGGGTGGCGCCCTGGCTTCGATCGTGGCTGGTATCCCCACGGCAACGGAAAAGTATGGCCCGAATCTAGGTGTGCTGGTCGCTGGGGTACAGATGCTTGGGTTCAGCTTGCGCGCGCGGCTCAAGGGCAAGCGTGCGGCAAACCTGATGCGCAAGAGCGACGGGGAGCTGCTCGGGCGCATCATGAACCTGGTCGAGGATGGCAGCGTGAAGCCGCTCATCGATCGGACGTATCCCCTCGAGGAGATCGTGGAAGCGCACCGCTATGCCGAGACGGGGCGAGCGCGCGGCAAGGTCGTGATTCAGGTGCGTTGAGCTAGCGAGTCGCCCAACAAAAGCGCTGGGTCGCCCGAATCAACCCTCATTGACGAGCTGAATCACGCGGTGAGCCCAGCGCTCGACCATGTCCTGCCAGCCGAGCAGCTTCACCAGCGCCTGGCGTTGCGCGAGGCTCTGAATGCGTTCGCGCTGAAGCTCACGCAGCATGCTGACGACGGTGCTGAGCGGAGCGATGCGCCGGATCGCGCTGGGTAGTGAGCGCCGCGTGACCTCCGCGAGGACTACCAGCGCAGACTCGCCTTCGGGCGGCGTGGCGCGGAGCTGTTCGTCCACGCGCTGGATCACCTTGATGGTGCGCTGGATGTCTCGCCAGCTGACGCCCTCGGGGTACCAAGACTCCCACGCCCGATCCATGCAAGCGTGCAGCTGTGGGCTCGGTGGGCTGCCGCTCTGGATACAGTACTCGAGGGAACCTGAGAGCTCTCGGGCCCGCTGCATCCACGCAGGCGCGCCTGGAGGCAGTGGCGGCAACACCGGTGAGATATCCGGGTTGGAAATTCGGTGCTCCGCGGGAAATGGAACCGGGGACGGAGGCGCCGGAGGCGCCGGAGCCATCTCCCGCGGATCCATCACCGGCGTCTTGTTCATCGGGCGAGAGTCTGCGCCTGGAGCGCTTGCGGGTTCCCCGTACTGCAGCGTGCGACCCGGATCTTTCACCGCTCAATCGTTACACGTTGCTCGCGAGCAAGTCGATGGGCAGCGCAAAACCATGAACTTGTTTCGTGTTCACGGGTTCGCCGGCTCTCTGGTTCGCGCGTCTCTGGTTTGCCGATCGGTCCGCGGGGGCGAGCTGCCTCTAGGTCGGCGAAGATAGGGGCTTATTGGGGGAGAGGTGCCATGTGCCTACACCGTTCCCGGAGCTAGGCGCTGGTTTGCTCGCCCGCTGTTTCGTCGGCTGCCGGATCCGAGGTGCGCGCCGAGCGCATCCGCTTCGATTCGCGAACGATAGCTAGCGCGAGCACCAACCAGAGCACCACCATCACCAGGTTGCAGATGGCGAAGGTGCGGAGCGGCGCCGCAAGCCAGGTGACGAGGATGAACACCAAGAGGCCGCTCAACACGTCGCCGGAGCGCACGAAGAAGGTGTCGACCGCCTGCTTGGCCTTGTACTTCACGTCCGCGCTCGTCGGGAGCCAGAGCAGCTGCCGCGCGGTATTGTTGATCGAGTAGTCGGAGGAGTTCTCCGCGGTCTTGCCGATGCGCACCACCGCGAGCACCGGGAACAACGCGATCGCGATGCCGCTGGTCAGTGCGATGAGCGGCACCGCGAGCAGCGCTGCCTTGATGCCGCCATACTTGACCAAGCGCGACACCACAAAGGCCTGCAGCGTGACCCCAATCAGGTTCACCCAGAAGAAGAAGTCGGCATACATCGAGCCGATGTGGCGACCAACCTGATCCGCGGGGATCTCACCCGCTGTGGCCAATGCCTTCGCCGAGGCGCTGAACAGGCTCCCGAGCATGTACTCGCCGTTGGTGTTGGCCATCGAGAACGCCAACGAAAAGAACGCGATCAGCGTGAGGTAGCGACTCGAGAGCACCAAGGAGAAGCCGCCGCGCGCGTCGCCTTTCGGCGCTCCCTCACCCCCATCCCCGGACCCGGAGTCTGCGGAAGCTGCTTCGGCTCTTTCGGCTGCTTCCCGGGTCTCCTTGTTGGCTACGTAGGCTAGCTGGGTGAGCCCGGCGCAGGCAGCGAGCATCCCGCCCGCGACCAACAGGTTTGGATACAAGCCGATCGCTGGAAGCAAGCTGGAGGAGAGCTTGCTCCCGGCGACGCTACCCAGGGACGCGCCGAGACCGACCAGCGCGAACAGGCGCTTGCCTTGCTCTTCCGTGTACTGGTCGTTCGAGAAGGCCCAGAACTGCGCGACGGCCATCATGTTGAAGATGCCGATCCAGACGAAGAACACCAGGCCCATCCGCTCGCGAATCCACGCGGAACTGCTCCCGAGCCAGAACAGCAGCAGGTGAGAGGCAAAGAAGAGCGTGATCGACACCACGAGGCGGTTGCGCTTCACCTTGTTGGCGAAGGCGCTGTACGCGGGCACCAGGAACACGAGCAGCACGGTCATCACCGCGCTCATCCAGCTCTTGAGCTCCGCGCCACCCTTGAGTTCGAGGATCAGCCCCTCGCGCACGGGTTTCATCACGTAGTAGGCGGCGAGCAGCAAGAAGACGTTCAGCGTCAGGAGCAGCGCGCCGGCGCTCTCGCCTGGACGAACTTCGGTGATCAGCCCGAGCACTCGTTCGAGAGCGCCCGGCTGGCGGGAGGGGGAGGAACTGCTCATTTCGTCATTGCATGCTGCTCGAGCCAACCGAGCAGCTTCGGCCACACTTCCTGGGGCGCACGTCGCCCAATCAGCAAGTCCCAGTGACCATACTCGTCTCGGCAGCCTTGTGAACGGCCGAGTTCAAGCACTTGGGCGGCGTCACCGAGCAGCGTGGCGCTGGCGCGAATCGCCTCTAGTGTGGCTTGTGGGTCGTGGGAGCCAGCGACCAGCAGGGTGGGAGTTTGCAGCGCCTGGCGCGGCTCCAGGTAGCGCACGCTGCCATCGCGGCTCGACAAGCCCGTCGGTTCGAATGCCGAGCTCAACTGTTCCAGGAGCGCCGTCGGAATCGTCTCGAAGGCGTTCGCGTGGAGTCGACGGTTGAGCGGCGCCTCGACGTTGGATGGGCGCACGTTGAAGGCGTCTGGCGTCGCGTGGGCGCGACCGAATAGCGGAGCTAGCCAGTGCATGAGCCCACCGTAAGGCAAGCTCGGGAGCTTGCGAGCAAGGGGCTTCAAGCCAAGCAGGGAGCGAAAGCCGCTTGCTCCGGGCCGGTAGTCGAGCGCCGAACCCAGCGCGATCGCGGAGCGCACAGCCACGGGATCGCCATGGGTGGCGAGTAGGAACCAGAGTAGGCCACCCATCGAGTGCCCCATCCAATGCAGCTGCTGGCGGCCCGAGAGCGCGGTCACCGCGGAGAGCAGCGCGGGCAAATCTTGGTTGAGGTAGTCGTCGAGATCCCAGCCGCGTCCTGGGCGTTCGCTTCGCCCGTGTCCGCGCAGCTCCGGGAGGAATACGTCATATCCCCGCGCCGCCAGCCACTCGGCGAACGAGCGTCCGGGCCAGTCGAAACCCAGGCGGTTCGAGCCCAACCCGTGAAGTAGGAGCACCGGCTCACCCCCGCCGTTCACGCGCCAAAGTGCCAGCTCCACACCATCGTGGGCGCTCACGCCATGGAGTTCTCGCGGCCGCGAGTCGTTGGTCAGGTCACCAAACCAGTGTTGCCACGGGCGGGACGCGAGGTTTGCTGGACGATGCCCACTCAAGCGACTTGGTTCTTGTTGGATCGGCACTGGGACTCGGGTGTGCAGTTGCTGAGAACTGTAGTTTCGGTGCAGCGCCCGGGCGCGCCACGCATCGCTCGGCGCACCCTACACGTTCCCCGCGTGGATTGCTGATCTGTGGTGGATCGGGGTAGCGTCAAAGCGCCCCATGTCGACGCACAAGCCCCCAGCGAGCTCGAGTGCCGAGGGCGTGCTGCGTCCGAATCTCGAAGAGCGCCACGTCTCGCCACTTGGCAGGGCCAACCTGGGGCCGTCGGCCGGCGACCCCGTGGTGCGCGAAGTGTGGCAGCGGGCGGAGCGCAGAATGGTCGATCTGCTCGGCGTCGGGGTGGCGCATCGTCGAGTCGATGGACTCGTGCTCCAGGCGAATCCGGCGGCGATTGCGATCCTGGGGCTGCACCGAGACGAACATGGGGATCTGCGCCCGAACCAGGAACTCTTGTGCCTGCGCGATGACGGAAGCCCTTGCCCCACGGAAGAAGAACCCTTCGCCAAGGCGATCCAGACTGGGGAGAACCAGGGTCCCATTCGCATGGGCCTGCGGCGCAGGGAAGATCTGGTCACCTGGGCGATGCATCAGGTGCTGCTGGTGCAGCACCCGGTAGATGGTCATTTGCTCGGCGCCGTGCACAGCGTGCTCGACATTACCGCGTGGAGAGACTCCTCCGACGCACTTCGCCGCAGTCAAGACTTGCTACGCAAGGCACAGGAGATCGCGAAGGTCGGCTCCTGGGACTGGGACTTGCAACGGGACATCGTGGTTTGGACGGACGAGATGCATCGCATCTTCGGGATGCCGGCCGACGAGTTCGATGGCAGTGCGCGCGGGGCGATCCGCACGGTACACCCGGAAGACCGCAAGAAGTTCGAGCAAGCGACCCGCGCGGATATGTCGAGCTTCACCAACCGGCCGCTCGAGTTCCGCGTCGTCTGGCCCGACGGTGAAGTGCGGGAGGTGTGGGCCGAAGGGGAGACGATCACCGACGACTCAGGCAAGGCCCTGCGAGTGTTCGGCGCCGTGCAGGACGTCACCGAACGGCGCCGCGCAGAGCGGGAGCATCGTTCGCTCGAGGAGCAGCTTCGCCAAGCTCAGAAGATGGACAGCGTGGGGCAGCTTGCCGGAGGCGTGGCCCACGACTTCAACAACCTGCTGCAGGTGATCCTCGGAAACGCGGAGCTCGCGCTGGGGGTCAACGATGATCCTGTGCGCGTTCAAGATATCCTTGGGGAAATTCGTCGAGGCGCTGAGCGCGCCGCTGAGCTGACCCAGCAGCTCTTGGTGTTCAGTCGGCGTCAGGTGATCCGCCCCATCGTGCTCGATTTGAACCAGCTGCTCGAGCGCCTGGTGAAGATGCTGGTGCGGCTCCTGGGTGAAGGTGTCGAGCTGAGCTTCACTCCCAGCGCTGAGGCGGTGTACGTCAGCGCGGATCCAGGCGCCATCGAGCAGGTAGTGGTCAACCTGGCGCTCAACGCGCGAGACGCCGTTTCAGGCCGCGGCTCCATTCGGCTCGAAACCGTCGTTGAACAGGTCGAGCGCGTCACCGCCGATCAGCCCTGGGCCGCACCGGGGCAGTTCGTGAGCCTGCGCGTGCTCGACGATGGCTGCGGCATGACGCCGGAAATCCAGGAACACATCTTCGAGCCCTTCTTCACCACCAAGCAGCCGGGCAAGGGGACCGGCCTCGGGCTCTCCGTGGTCTACGGCATCGTGCGCCAACACGCGGGCCTCGTGAGCGTGGAGAGCGAGCCGGCGAAGGGCTCCTGCTTCGAGGTGAAGCTGCCGTTGACCGATGGCCGCCCGGAGCAAAGCCGCCCGGAAACCCTCGACGAAGTGCCTGGTGGTCAGGAGACGATCCTGGTGGTCGAGGACGAACCGATGGTGCGCGAGCTGGCGCTGAATCTGCTCTCCCAGGCGGGTTACCGCGTGCTCGTCGCTGCTGACGGGGAAGAGGCGCTGGAGGTTTTTCAGGCCAACGCGTCTGAGGTTGATCTGATCTTGCTCGACGTGGTGATGCCCAAGTTGGGGGGGAGGGAGGTCCGCGAAGCGGTGAAGAAGCTCTCCCCGAGCACCCGGGTGCTGTTCACCAGCGGCTACGATCTGGGCGCGCGCGGTGTCTTCTCACCCGAACCCGGGGAACACGTGATCCCCAAGCCCTATCGCGCACCCGAGCTGCTGCGGCGTATCCGTGAGGTACTAGAAACAGCAGCGCCCGAGCCTGCCGATTAGCAGGTCGGGCGCTGGTGGGTTGTGACGGCGCCGTTGGCTGCGCCCCCTGAGCGCGCTCTAGAAGTCGAGCTTCTGGAAGCGCCAGTAGGCGGTGCCGAGACAGATCGCCATCCACAACGAAGCGACGAGGAACGGCTGGAACTCCCAAATCGGCACGTTCATTACCGTTGCTGCGGCTGCGTCTTCCAAGCGGTCGAAGCCGGGGAAGGCGATCTTGGCGAAATCGCTGATGCTCTTCAGGGTGTTGAAGCCCTCCTCCAACGCGAACACGTCCCCAAGCTTCTGGGTCCAGCCGACGAACGTGTCGATGATGAAGTAGAAGAGGTAACCGGTGATGATGGCGAACGCGGTGCTCCGGGTGAAGACGCCGATCCAGCCGACGATGGAGTAGAGCAACGCTGCCGCGAAGATCGTGGTGGGAATGCCGGCGAAGAAGCGCAGGTGCCATACGCCGGTGCGGATCCCCACGCCGAGGAACACCACGAAGTAAACCGCGGTGATCAGCGCCGCATACAGCACCAGGCCGCCGAGGAACTTGCCAAAGAACAGCTGAGCGCGAGTGACCGGCTTCGAGACGAGGATGTCTACGGCGCCAGCCGACAGCATATTGGGGAAGTACCCCGCGCAGCCGGCAATGAATATCCACATGGAGAACTTGAACAGGAACTCCACCGCCCAGTGGAGCCACATCTCCACGCCTTTATCCAAGCGGTTCAGGTTCTTCGTGCGGTTCTCGACGACCTCCTGAGCTTCCTCGGACTGCTTTTGCTGCAGTGCCTTGAGGTCCTTGCGCTGCTCCGTCAGGTCGTCGTTCGCCTTCTGGATGTCGTCTTGGTTTGCGCTGGGGTTCCGCGCGAGGGCTTCGAAGCGCGCCTTGGTGGCGTCGTAGGCTTCGCTCTTCTCCTTGAGCACCTTGTCGTGCCCGAGCTCCTGATGGATGAGTTCGCGGTACTGAGCGTCCCACAGCAAGTCGAGGCTGAGCTGCGCCTTGTCTCCACCAAATGGGAACCCGAGGACCTTCTCGTCAGCGTCGTTGGTCTTGACCTTGAAGCCGGCGATGAAGCCGATGCCGGTGAGCAGCAACAGACCAGCCAGGATGAAGAAGACGATCTGCTGCTTGCTCTGGCGCCAGGTGTCGCCAACGATGGCCATGAAAGCGTTCATCGGCTGCCTCCCACGTGCTGGTCTTCTTGCGCGCTGATGACGTCGATGAAGGCCTGTTCCAGGTTCGCGGTGCGGGGCTTGACCGCATAGATGCTCACCTTGTTCTTACGCAGCAGGTCGACGACTTTGTCGATGTGATCGCGGTCCGGCAGCGTGATGTCGAACCCGCTGACGCCCTTTTCTCGCTCGCCGAGCTTGTCGAGCTTCTCGTCCAGCTCATCGGAGATTTCGCCACACTCGAAGGCGACGGTGACCGTGCCTTCGTCGACGCTGACCGCGTTGCGGATGTCGTCGGTGCTGCCCTGCTGGAGCACCTTGCCGTGGTGCATGATCGCGATTTGATCGCAGATCTGTTCGACCTCGAGCAGCAGGTGAGAGTTCATCAAAACCGTGGTGCCGGCTTTGCGCAGGTTGAGAATAACCTCGCGGATTTGGTGGCGACCCACGGGGTCAACGCCGTCCGTCGGCTCATCCAAGATCACGAGCTTCGGCTTGCCGAGCATCGCCTGGGCGAGGCCCACGCGCTGGTTCATGCCCTTGGAGTAGCGGACGATTTTCGTGTCCCCCCACTCCTTCATGCCGACGAGCTCGAGCTTCTCGTCAATTTCCTTCTCTAGCTCGGCGCCTTCGAGGCCCGAGAGCCTACCGAAGTAGCGACACACGCCGCGCCCGGTCAGGTAGTTCGGGAAACGGTGACCTTCAGGGAGGTAGCCGACATTGCGTCGCGCCTCCTTGTTGGAGATGTCCGTCCCGAGCAACCAGCCGTGTCCGCTGGTGGGCGAGATGATGGAGAGCAAGGTTTTGACCAAGGTGCTCTTGCCGGCGCCGTTGGGGCCCAGGAGCCCGAACGCACAACCTTGCGGTACCTTGAGATCCAGCGCCTTGAGCGCATGGACCTTGCCTTTAGGGTAGATCTTCGTGAGGGATTTGGTTTCGACGGCCAGCGTCATGATCGGTCCGGGTGCTACCAGAAAACCGCCGGGACTGCTGCGATTGTTGCAACAGGCTTTGTAGGGAATATCGGATCGGGGATTTCCCCCGAGGTATTCGCTACTTAGCTAGCGACCTCGGGGTCGCCGTGGAGAAAATCTCGAGCGGCGGTTGGGCGCGGCTCAAGCGTCGCGAAAGCGATCCGTCGCCCTCACCAGCTGATCCGTGATGCCGGCCTCGAACGCCGAGTGCCCCGAGTCCGCCACGATACACAGCTCTGCCTCCGGCCAGGCGCGGTGCAGCTCCCACGCGCTCTCCATCGGGCACACGACGTCATAACGCCCCTGCACAATTACCGCAGGGATATCACGAATGCGATCGACGTCCCTGAGCAGCTGGTTCGGTTCGTCAAAGAAGCCGGCGTTCACGAAGTAGTGGCACTCGATGCGCGCGAACGCGAGGCTGAAGTCGTCCTCCGCGGTGTGGGCCACGTGCTCGGGATCGACGAACAAGAAGCTGGTCGAGCCTTCCCACACGCTCCAGGCGCGCGCCGCCTCTTGGCGCACCTTCGGATCATCGCTGGTGAGGCGCTTGTGGTACGCGCGCATCAAGTCCCCGCGCTCTTCCTCGGGGATCGGCGCCAGGTACTTTTCCCACGCGTCGGGGAACAAGCGGCTCGTGCCCTCCTGGTAGAACCAGCTGAGTTCCTTCGGCCGCAGCATGAAGATCCCGCGCAGCACGATCTCCGTGCAGCGCTCCGGGTGCTTCTCCGCGTAAGCCAAAGCCAACGTGCTGCCCCAGGAGCCGCCGAACACCTGCCACTTTTCGATCCCGAGGTGCTCCCGCAGGCGCTCGATGTCCGCCACCAAATCCCAGGTGGTGTTGTCTTCCAAACACGCGTGAGGCGTGCTCTTGCCGCAGCCACGCTGGTCGAAGAGCACGATGCGGTAGTGTTTTGGATCGAAGAAGCGACGCTGCTTCGGGTCGCTGCCTCCGCCCGGGCCGCCGTGGAGAAAGACCACCGGCTTGCCTTGAGGATTGCCCGACTGCTCGTAGTAGAGCGAGTGGACGTCACTCACCTTGAGCTGACCGCTCTCGTAGGCTTCGATTTCCGGGTACAGCGTGCGTCGTTCAGTCACACCGGGGCTATACCCGAGGCGCACCAGCGTTGCCAGACGTCGCACCTCGGCCACGCGAGTGTGTGCGCGAGCGCTGCTCTGCGGTATGCCTAACTCAGCGTGCGCGGATTGCTCAGCAGAACTCATCCTCAGTGGATCACCCTTGTGTGCGCGCTGGTCTTGACCACGGGCTGCAAGCGCGGCGCAAACCCGGAGTGCACAGCTGCGCGCGATGCGGCGCGAGACGCGGCGCTGAAAGATGATCTGGAGCAAGCCAAAGCGAAGCTCGCTGAGGCCCGGAAGACCTGCGACAAGCAGCTGGATTTCGACCTCTCGCGCATTCAGCAACAGATTGACCGCAAAGAGCAGCGCATGCGCGAGGAACGCGCCCGGGAGCAGGCCCGAGCGGCAGAGCGCGTGCCGCTCACACCGTTCATCGACTGGGTGAAGCAGTTGCGTGAGTCCGACGACAAGCATGTGGAGGGCGAGCAGTGCGCCGCCCGTGGAACCCCTGATTTCGGCTTTTGTTTGGGGGAGAGAAAGCTCCCCGGTGGCATCGCCGCATCCGTCCGCTACCTCGAGCGCGACGCTGTGGGGGTGTATCGTTTCCAGGCGGAAGTAACCTCACGGGTCGTTTGCAGCGATCTTGGCGGGCACCGCTTGGTTCACGCGTGGCGCTCCGGCGCAGAAGAGCGCTTTCACTGCGAGCTGACGGCCTCCCCCCTCAAGGGCCTGGTTGCCCTGATTCAGAACCCGATCCGCGGCGGGGTAGGGAGCGCCGACCCAGGCTCCGCGTCCGCGCCATCGGTTGTTTCTGTCTTCACCAGCGGCTACCTGGAGCGCGATCAGAAGCTCAGCGCGTTGCTCAACAGCGCGAACAAATAGCGGGGGGCGACGGAACCTTGACCCGGCGTCGGCGTGTGGCTACGCGCCCTAGCGAACGGTCGCGCGCCGAGCTCGAGTTGCAGCGCGCCGCCCCGAAAATTGGAGAGCAGACCTAGTGGGAGCCTTACGCGGAGCGCTCAGTTTCACCCGCTTCTTCGTGCGCGGTGAGCTGCCAGACGGTTTTCGAGACCGTTTCATGAAGAACATCAAGCTGCGCAAGTTCGAGCCGCTGACTGCGGAAGACGAAGAGAGCGAGCGCAGCGGTTGGTGCGTGATCGATCGCGTCTTCGACCTCGAGTTCGACCACGAAAAGGTGTTCTACAATTCGTACCTGAACATTGGCATGCGCGTGGACCGCTGGCGCGTGCCGCCGGCGCTACTCAAGGCGCAGCTTCAAGAAGCCGAAGAGGAGCTCAAGGCCAAGAAGGGCTTGAACAAGCTGGGGCGCGCACAAAAGGCGGACCTGAAGCAGCGCATCACCATTCGCCTGCGGAAACGCACCCTGCCGGTGATGCGCGCTTACGACGTGAGCTGGAATCTCGACACCGGAGTGGTGCTCTTCTGGAGCAACTCGCGGCGCCTGCACGACGAGCTGGCGGCGCTCTTCGAGAAGACCTTCGGTTTGAGCATCGTCCCGGAGAGCCCGTTCATGGCGGCGGTCGAGTGTGGCCTCACCGACGAGCAACTCCACGTTCTGCGTGGGGTGGAGGAGACCATCTTCTTCACTCAGAACGCCAAGAGGATCGGCGAATGAGCGGTCAAGAACACGCGAGCGTCGACCTCGATACCGTCGAGAACACGCGTTTCATCGGGCCCGAGTTTTTGGTGTGGCTGTGGTTCAAGAGTGAGCTCTTCGGCTCCGAGCTCGAGGTGGAAGGCTTCGGAACCATCGAAGTCTGGCTCGACACGCAGCTGGTGCTGGAGTCGCAGATCGACTCGGGCGAACGCACGACGCTGAAGGGCATGGCGCCGAGCGGCTCCCCCGAGGCGCTGACCGCGATGAAGCAAGGCAAGATGCCGGTGCGCGCGCGCATTCAGCTGAACCACGGCAAGCTCAACTTCAGCTTCAGCTTCGACGCGGTCGCCTTCGCCGTCTCGAACCTGAAGATCCCCGCGGTAGTGGAAGAGGGCGACGAAGTGTTCTACGAGCGCATGTTGCTCGTGGAGCAACTCGACCAAATCCTAGGCGCCCTCTACACCGAGTTCCTCACGCTGCGAGTCAGCCCCCTGTGGGAAGGCGAGCTCGCACCCGCGATGCGCGACTGGGTCCAAGGCGAGACCGAACTCACCGTGCGCGCCTACAACGGCATGCTGAAGCGCGCCGGGGGCTAACGTCATTCCACCCGGGTTCGGAATTCCCACGCGCTTCGCCGCGGAAGCGGCGGAAGCGCATGGGAATCGAACCCACCTAAGACGTCGTGCGACGCCTTACACCGGTTTTGAAGACCGGGAGCCGCGCCAGCTAGCCTCGCGCTTCCGCCTCCTAGGCTGCCATAGGCAGCTGCGGAAGCGCATGGGAATCGCTCCCTTTCTGTTCGCGCCTGCGCGGGCGCGAAGTCGAGGCAAGTGCCAGCGCGCAGCGCTGGTTGCCGAGGTGCGCGCCAAGCGGGGCGTGCCCCGCAATGAACACCATCGTGCCCGTGCGGAGCTTTGCGAGAGGTGGGGTTGGCGAGGCCTCACCTTGTTGGGTCTCGCCAACGCCGACGTCGCAATTCGCGCGGAGAAGCACGCCGGCTGCTGATCCAGCAGCCGGCTCGGCGTGCCACCCACCTAAGACGTCGTGCGACGCCTTACGCCGCCAAAACCTGGGAGGCAGCGAAGACCGGGAGCCGCGCCAGCTAGCCTCGCGCTCGCTCGGTGCGCTGGCGCAGCCGCATCGGCAGGCGATCCATGAGTGGCACCTCTGTGAGCGCCGCAAGGAACGCGGTGACGACGAGCTGGTCGAGCTCGTCGCCCGGCACCGTGTCGCTGACGAGGCGGCCCCGCAGGCGCACCAGCATCGGCTTGAACGCGCCGAGCAGGAGGGACGCCCACACCGCAGCGCGGCTCGCCCGGTGCTCGCGGATGATCGCCTCGGTGAGCGCCTCGCGCGCCGCGTAGGTGCCCTCCGCTTCGTCGTCGAGCATGGCGAGCACGGAGGCCGCGTCGGCGTGCTCCGCGATGGCGGGCTGCTTCGCGCGGCCCGCCTCGAAGGCATGGCGGTGGCGCTCGGAGAGCGCGTCCCGACGCAGCCGCTCGAGGTCGTTGCGGAGGGCGCTCTTCACTTGTCCCTCCGCGCCCACCACTCGGCGACGAACTCGAGGAAGTCGTCGAGGCTCAGCGCGACGAACGGCTCGGCGCGGTCGTCGCGGATGATGGCAATGGGGATGCGTCCGGGCGGCGCGGCGTTCGTGGCCTGGCGCAGCGCGCCCCGGACGTTCGGCTGCTTGCCGCGTTTGGCCTCGGGCCAGAACACCGGGCAGTCGACGTCGGGCGTCTCCTCGCCCGTGCGGAACTGGAGGCCGCGCCGGATGCTCGCGTCCGGCATGACCTCGCGGAAGCGCTGGACGAGCTCGCGCTCGAAGCCAGCGCCCTTCCTCCGGGAGTGCGCGCCGCTCATGCCCGCACCTCCCGAACGAAGCGAGCCGGGATGCCCAGCCGCTTCGCCTCGCGCAGCTCGCGCTCCATGCCCTCGGTGACGATCTCGCCGAAGACGCGGACCTCGTCGCAGGTGGCGAGCAGCTCGAGGCAGAGCGCCAGCGCCTGCTCGCGGCCGTTCGTCTCGTCGATGAGCTGCGGCAGGTAGAGGTGCGGCGCGATGGGGAGCGCGCCGTCGTCGATGAGGAACTGGCTGATCGCGCGGACCCGCTCGATGTTGCCGGCCGGGTCGTTCGCGAACGGATGGCAGACGTAGACGCGGCGACGCCGACCTGCCTCGATGCGACGACGGCGCACCAGCTCGGCGGCCGTGTAGTGCAGACCGTCGAGCACCTCGGCGTAGGCCTCGCTCGGGTAGTCGCGCCCGTCATCGAGGCGCCACGGCCCGTACTGACGCCGACCTTGCGCGAGACGACCGAGGAGCGCGTCGCAGATCTGCCGTTCATCCACCGGGAGCCCGGTAACCAGGCCGCCCGCGCGCATGCGCTCCACCAGGCGTCGGGCGACTTCGAGCGAGCAGCGGGCATCGGCGAGCGCACGGTGCAGGTGCGGGCGCTCGAGCCCGAGCAGCTTCGCCAGCGGATCGAGCGACATCGAGGGCAGCTCGCCGGTGACGACCAGCGGCCACGCGAGGCTCGCGGTGTCGAGCCGGTGGTAGTCGACGTTCGGCAGCGCGAGCCCGGCACGTCCAAAGCCGGCCTCGAGAAAGGCCCAGTCGAAGCCGACGTTGTGGCCGGCGACGAGAACGCCGTCGAGGAGCGGGGCCACCTCGAGCAACGCCTCGCGGAGCGGGAGCGCGTGCTCCCACGCCGCCGTCGTGAAGCCGTTGATCGCCAGCGCGTCGAGCTGCGCCTCTCCGAGACGCTCGGGTGCGACGAGCGCCTCGTGCTCGTCCAGCACCTCCAGCGTGCGCGCGTCGACGCGGACGATGCCGATCTCGATGATGTCGTGCCGCGACGGATCGAGCCCGGTGGTCTCGAGGTCGACGAAGGCGATGGTCGTCTTCGGTGCCCGGCGTGCGAGGCGCGGAGCGTCGTGGGCGATGATGGGCGCGGCGGCTGCCGACGCCGGGTCGAGGGGCGGCGGGAGCAGCATCACGCCACCTCCTTCGCCCACAGGCGCGGGGACATGCGCTTGTCCGCGTGCGCTTCGAGCTCGGCCTTCAGCAGCGAGACGCGCGGCTTGTCGAGCTTCTTGCCCAGCGACTTGAGGAGCGCGTCGAGGGCCTTCTTGTCGATGGCGCCGAGCTTCCCGAGCACCTCGTCGCGCGAGAGGCCCGTCGCGTCCGCGAGCAACGAGAGCGTCGGCTCCAGCGGGTAGTCGAGGCTCGTGGTCGCGAACATCCGGTAGCGGACGCCGCCGAGCACCAGCTCGTCGCGCTCCTTGAGCTGCGCCTTGAGGATGTCCTCCAGCTCCTCCTTGCGCGCGTAGAGCGCCTTCGCGAGGCGAGCGACCTCCTCGCGCTCGCGGGCGACGCCTTCGAGATCGGCGAGGTCTTCGACGATGAACTCGCGCTTGCCCTTGAGGGCGTCGGCGTAGGCCGGGCACTGCTTGCGGTGGTCGCAGTAGGAGCAGTTGGTGTTGAGGCGCGCCGGGTACTCCGTCGCGGTCTCCGTCTGCCGCCCGAGCGTCTCGACGTAGGCGAGCGCGTCGGCGAGCTGCTCCTCGGTGCGCGTCGTCTCCTGCCGGACGCCGTGGCGCAGCATCCAGAAGGTCAGCTTCACCTTCTTCGCCCACGGCCAGAGGCGGCGCACCGCCACCTCGTAGAGGCTCATCTGCAGCGAGGTGTCGACCTCGTCGCGGGTGAAGAGCTGGTGGTTGGTCTTGTAGTCGATGACCTCGACGGTCTCGTCGTCGATCCAGTCGACGCGATCGATGAAGCCCAGGACCTCGAAGGGCCCGACCGGCAGCCGGAACTCCTTCTCGATGGCGAGGACGTCGCGGTGGTCGACGACGCCCTGCTCGGCGATGAAGCGCCGGAGGATGGCGAGCCCCTCGGCGAAGACGTCCATGCCGGTGAGCCGCTCGGCGCCCCACGCCTCGCGATAGAGCTCGATGGCGCGCTCCTCGGAGAGCGGGCCCGTGCGCTCGTCGTCGACGACCTCCTTGATGAGGCGCTCGAGGACGGCGTGGATGGTCTTGCCGAACCGGAGCGGCAGCCCTGGCTCGGCCTGCTTCTTCTCGATGTAGTGGAGGCGGTACGAGAGCGGGCAGGTCTCGAACCTCGAGAGCCTGCTGTAGCTGAGATGCTGGTTCTTGAACGGGGCGACGTTGGTCATGAGCGCTCCTCGAGGGGGCGCTCTCGGCGCTCAGGGTTGTTGGTCTTGGCGGTCTTCTCGAACGAGACGATGTGCGAGCCCGGGAACACGCTCATGACGCGCGCGAGCGTCGCGGCGTGCTCGGGCGTGATCTCCTTGCGCTCGCGGCCCGTGTACGCGGGCACCAGCCACACGTCGCCGTAGGTCTCCGAGTGCAGCAGCACCTCGACGCCGAGCGCCTTGAAGCTCTCGATGTCCTCGGTGGTGAAGCCGCGAAGCTGATCGACGTCGACTGCGGGCTGCGCGTCGGCGTCGGGCTTCGGGAGGAGCGCGATCGGCGCAGGCGCCGTCGAGACCTTCGCCGCGGGCTGCGCGACGTCGGGCAGCGGGTTGCCGAACAGGTCGCGCGCGACGGGCTTCGGTGCCGGCGCATGCTCGACGACGGGCGCAGGCGCGACGACGGGCAACGTGCGCTTGTTCGGCCCGTTGTGCTTCTGCCACTCGGTGCAGACGAACTCGTCGGGCAAGGCGCACGTGCCGCCCTGCTGGAAGTGGATGCAGCGCTTGCCGTCCTCGCCCCGCGTGTATTTCTCGCAGGTGATGTTCGGCGGTCGCTCTGCGGCCGGTGTCGGCGGCGGCAGCTCCGGTCTGACGAGGTCCTTGATGGCCATGCGCTTCCTGGCCGGCGACACGAAGCGCCGGTGGGGAAGGAAACGCGGGTCGGCTCAGCGGGCTGGGACAGGCTTCGAGCGACCGCCGACGAATTTCCGCGCCGAGGGAAGGTGGAGGACGGCGCAGCGGCGGCGGTCGCCCTCGTGGTCGAAGCGCACGCGCTCGGAGCGCGCGACCACGACCTCGCGCTCGTGCCGCCACCCGAGCTCGAGGAGCGCGCGAAGTTCGCGCCGGAGGAGCCGCCCGCGCTCGGCCCGGTAGAGGGCCGTGGCCACCGCCTCGGGATGGACGGCCACGCGCTCGTCGGGCAGTCGGGCGAAGTGCTCGCCCTCCTTCAGCGTGCCGTCCTCGATGCTGACCAGGATGTTGAACACCAGGTCTGCGAGGTGGCCCTGCCGTTCATCGGCGAGGCGCCGCTCGCGGTGGATGGTCCGCATCAGGCGCGTCGAGGTCGCAGGCGCGATGAGCCTTACCTGCGCGAGGCGGGCAGCGAGGCGCTGGAACTCGAGGACGAGCGCGTCGCGCTCCTCCTTCGTGAGGAACGGGATCGGCTCGTCGGGCTGGCGCGCGTTCATGGGGACGAAAACGCGACCTCGCCCGACGCGCTGGGACACCACCGCGAACGCGGCCCTGGCCCGCACGCTCGGCTGGGACAGCAGGACAGCTACCTGTTCCGTCCCGACCGCCCGCCAACGCCCTCTTTCGCCAGCAACCGCAGGCACTTGCGCGCCCTCGCGGACATGGACAGCCGCCAGCGGGTAGCACCACAGGCGTAGCGAGATCTCATTTTCGAAGGGCCGATGACTCGAGGGGACCCTCGCGAAGAAATCGCGAATCGCTTCTGAGTAGACCTACCCGTCAAAAGCTGTCCAGAGAGAGAAGAGATACGTAACTATTGAAGAAGAAGAGAGAAAGAAGGGACAGAGGGCCGTCCTGGGACTGTCCACGGCCCGTCAAAATGTCCCAGCGCTGAGCGCGCCTTCTTCAGGCCTTCGCAAGTGAGCGAGCGCGCTGTGACGATCCTCCGGGAGGTGCGGAGGGGCCGGCGACGCGCTCGCCGCCGCTGGGTATGCGTCCGTCCAGGCACCGCTCACTGCGACGCTGACACACTTGAGCGCTCGTTTCGATGAGGCCGGATCCGCCCGTCCTCCATCTCGTACAGGACGTCGAAGACCTCGAGCGCGCGGTGGTCATGAGTGACCACCAATACCGCAGCCCCGCGGTCGTGCGCGACCCTTCGGAAGAGCTCCATGACGCTTCGACTGCGAACGCTGTCGAGCGCGGCCGTCGGTTCGTCCGCGAGGATCAGCGAAGGCTCGTTGGCCAACGCTCTGGCGATGGCCACGCGTTGCTGCTCGCCGCCGCTCAGCATCTCGGGATAGGAATGCTCACGGCCCGCGACGTCAAGGTAGTCCAGCAGCTCGCGAGCGCGCTTCCTGCCGTCGCTCTTGCCTCCGAACTCGCAAGCGATCTCGACGTTCTCCCGCGCCGTGAGAAACGACGTCAGGTTCGCCTTCTGGAACACGAAGCCGAGGTGCCGCCTGCGCAGGTAGGCAAGATCTGCCAGCGGCACGCCGTCCTTCACGACGAGGCGCCCCTCAAAGAACACTTCACCAGCATCGGCAGGCGAGACGAAGCCGAGCGCCTTGATGAGCGTGGACTTGCCAGAGCCGCTGGGACCGAGCAACGCGGCGACCGTACCGCGCGCGATCGTGAGGCTGACATGGTCCAGCGCCTTCACCGCGGCCGAACCCACTCCGTATGTCTTGCTCAGGTCCACGGCGCGCACTGCGTCTTCCATCGTCAGCCCTCCAGCGCGCGCGACGGGTCGATGCGCATGACATGAGTGAGTCCGAGGATGCTCGCGAGCGTGACGATCGCCATCGTGGCAATCGGAGCCACCATGGAGATGGTCTCGGTGATGAGAACCCGCCGAGGGAACATGGGGAAGACGATCTCCCCAAGCGCGAAAGCGACGGCATAGCCCAACGCACCGAGGAGCCAGGCTTGCTGCAGCACGAGGCCAAGGAGGCGCGGTTTCGGCGCACCCATGAGCTTTAGAACCGCGAGATCGTGCGTCTTTTCGAGCGTAAGGTTGTACATGACCATCATGACGATCACTGCAGCCGTGAGCGTGAGGATCGCGGTGAAGAGCCCGATCTGCATTCGGGCCCGCTGGACGACGCCACCGAGGAGGAGCGCTTCCTCTTCGCTCTGCGAGTAGACGCTGACGTCGCCCCAGCTCCGCATGACCTCTCGCACTTCGGCAAGTCGGTGCGGGTCCGCCTCGACGAGCACGGCGGCTACCGGGGGCGATGCGAGCGCAGGTGCGCGCCAGCGGGGGTCGGTCGCGAGGTCCTCGAGCGCGGGCTGCCCACGGCCGAGGTCGGTGCGGCGCAGGCGCTCCACGACGCGCTGACGTTCGAGCACAGCAGCCTCAGGTGGCTGGTCGAACGCGACGAGTTCGGCGTCGCTCACGGTCATGAAGGCGACGGAGTCGCCACCGGAGGTGAGCGCGTTCCTCGTAAGCCCCACCACGCGATAGTGCTCGCCCGCGAGCATCAGCTTCTCGCCGATGCCAAGCCCGAGCGAGGCGTCGACGATCATCTCTCCATGTGGTTGCTGCAGACGTCGCCCCCGCACGAGCGGCAACGAGCGCCCGGGGTCGTCGGGCCAGCCGAGGCCAACGAGCGCGATGCGCATCACAGCGCCGCGGTGCTCTCGCTGAATGAGCTGATACGTGTACGGACGCGCGGTGCGAACACCAGGCACCGCGGCCGCACGCGCTTCGACGCTCGGGTCGAGCCGAGATCCTTCCGCGAACGGACCGCGCGTGTCGCGCTGAACGAGCCAGAGATCGGCATGCATTGCGCGGGTGAGGATGGTGGCGTCATCGACCATCCCCGCGTAGATGCCCTGCATCGCCACGACGACGCTCAGGAGAAGCCCGAGCCCCGCAGCGGTACCCACGAACCGGGCCAGATGCCTACGAACGTCCCGCAGCGCCAAGTTCATGGTGCCACCCAGCGCCGCCCGAGCGGGAGCGTCGCGACCACGCCCGGCGCCGACAGGACCGCGTCCCCCTCCGCGAGTCCGTCCAGCACCTCCACTTGGTCGCTTCCCGTGAGGCCGAACCTCGGCCGGACCAGAGCAATCCTGCCATCGCGGTCGGCGTAGACGAAGGCTCCCGTATCGTCGTGCTGGACCATGCGGATCGGAACTCGAAGCACATGCTCTCGACGCCCGACCTCGACACGCACATCGGCGCGCTGGCCGATGGCAACACGCCGCTCAAGTCGTTCAGGCGTGACCTCGACGAGCAACTCGTGGGTCTGGCGGTCCGCTTCCCAGGAGATCCTCGTCACGCGGCCCGTCAATGACGCATCCGTGCCCGGAAAGAAGATGGCAGCTCTTTGGTCCACCGCGAGCAGCGGAAGCATCGTCTCGTCCACCGCGGCGTTGACGTACACCCGGTTCGTGTCGACGATGCGCAGCACCGTCGAGCCGATGGTGACCGTGTCACCTGGTTCGCGCAGCCTGCGTGTCACGAGGCCATCAAAGGGCGCCAGTAGCGTGGCTCGTACCATGGCGACGCGCCGCTGCTCTGCACCGCCCGTCGCGACGTCGATGCCACGAGTCGCCTCGGAACGTTGGGCCAGGACGCGATCGAGCTCCGCGCGCGCCACACGCAGGCGATCGCTCGCCTCATCGCGCTGCTGACCAGGAACTGCCCCAGCGTCAGCGAGTGCCTGCGTCCTTGTCGCTTCGCGCTCGGCAGTTGCGAGGAGCGCCCGCGCGCGCTCTTCCTCCGCGGCAAGTCGCTGCAATGAGGCGCGTGCTGCGCTGATGCCCGTCTGGGCAGAGCGAAGGTCCGCTTGGGCCTGGTTTGTCTCAAGGCGAGCGAGCTCCTGGCCAAGGGTGACGCGCGCGCCTTCATCGACCAGAACGTCGCTGAGCCGTCCCACCAGGTCGAACCCCACGGCAGCTTCGCGCTGGCTCTCGATGGTTCCGCGTCCGAACGCTTCCTGCGTGATGGTGCCGCGGTCGAGGCGAGCGACCTCCACGCGGACCGGCGACCAGACCCGGAACCACGCGACGAGTAACACGACCGCGACAAGTACGACGCCCCATAGGCCGCGCCGTACGAGGCCGAGCGCTCGACGGAAGACGGTCGAAGCAGCCGCGGACATCACCGCGCACCTCCCTCGCGAGCAGGCGACTCAGCGCCCAGGAACGGCACCATCCGCCTGAGCACTCCACCTTGGCGAACCTGCTGGAGCATCACGCCACCCACGTGGAGGAGCACGAGGCCGAGCAGCGCGAACACGAGCGCCTCGTGCGCCTCGCGCGACGCGAGCGCCTCGAGCGCCGGGGCTTCCGCGAGCTGCCCTCGCAGGTAGTCCGGCCACGCGCTTCGCGCCCCGGTGACGAAGCCAGTGGCGCCGATGCCAAAGGTCACCACGTAGAGGAGCGCGTGAATCACGCCGACACCTCGGCGGTGCAGGTCCGAGACGGGCAGTGGGCTCACCGCTGGCCCGCGGCGCCGGACGACGAGACGCGCGACCGTGAGCAGCATCAGCGTTGCCCCACCGAGCGTGTGCAGCCGCGAGATGAGCAGCCGCCCGCTCGAGTCAGCCGGAAGGTCCGTCATGACGAACCCCGCCGTCGCCAGTCCGACGATGAGTGCTGCAGCGAGCCAGTGGAGCGCGACGCTCGCGTTGGACCAACGTTCCTTCATGGCATCCTCCGATCGAGCACGCGCGGCAGGAGCAGCGCCTGGGTGACCCAGAACCCGGAGCGCAGGGTCATCGCGATGACTGTGCGCAGCTCGAAGGCACCACCCGCGAGCACATGCACGCCGAACGCGACGAAGACCACCAGCGTCGCGACCGCGAGCGCTCGGGCGATCCAGGTGGCCCATGACCCGCCGAGCAGCGCAGCGAGGCCTGCGAGCACGTAGGCGAAGCCCGCGCCGAAGTTGAACAGCAGCACGAACGAGACGACGTTGCCGGCCTCCTGTCGAGCGGCGGGGCCGCCGAAGAGGACGTGTCCCCCCTCGACCAACGTCGCGACGCCGAACAGGACGGCTGTCGCGCCGAGCGCCCAGCGGCCAAGCCTCAAGCGTGGTTGGGGATAGGAAACCGTCGCGCCGGTCATGTCGCGCTCCTTGCGTCACCCCAGTGCTTCAGCGCGAGCACGCCGGTGAGCACCACGGAAGCCGTCATCGACACGGCGCCGAGCAGCACGAAGATCGGCGAGAGCCCGAGGTACACCTCACCGAGAATGCCGGCGGGCATCAGGAGGCCCGCGAGGCCGAGCCCGGCCGCCGCGGTGCGCGCCCTGTCACTCGCCGCCGCGAGACGCACGAGCACGAACCCCAGCGCGAGGTTGAGCAGCGCGAACAGGTTCCCGTGTACGTGCGCGAGGCGGGCCTCGAAGTGCTTACCAACCGAGTAGCTGGCGACCCAGGCTTCCTTGTCAGGCGCGAAGTCACGCAGGTAGATGAGGAGGAACCCGTAGAGCATGAAGCCCGCCATGACGAGCAGGCCCACGCCGACGTTGTAGCGACCGGTCTTCATTGGTGATGCTCCTCTCCACTTCCGAGGTGATGAACGAGGAGCACGAGGTCGGTCCCGGTGTCCGGCTCGACGGAGTGCGGAACGTTCGGCGCAAGGACGACCGCGTGTGTGGGGTCGAGGCGCAGCCGCTCGGCGCCGGCCACCACGGTGCCGCTACCGTGAAGCGCCGTGATCGTCACCGGCACCTCGGAGTGGTGCGTCGGCAGCACGGTGCCGGCCCGAAGCACGATGCTCGCGAGCTTCAACGCGGGCTCGTCGACGAGCACCCGCACTTCGCGCGGCTCGCCCGCGCTCGGCGTGCCGGGGAGCTCGACGACGCGACTTGCTGGTCCGCCAAGCGTGGGTGCGTGGTGCTGCGTCGCGGACTGCGTGGCACAGCCGCCAAGCGACAGCGCAGCGACCGAGAAAGTGGAGGCGAGAATCAGACGCATCATGGGGAACTCTTTCTGCTCGACGTGGGAGCGACAGCGGGCGGACGGAGGAGCGCGAGCAGGCTGCCCAGAACTGCGCGCGCTTCGGCATCTCGCTGCCGAGCCTTCGAGGGAGAGAGCGCGAGCATCTGCACCGTGCCCATGACGATCGGCGCGAGCGTCTCGGCGGGGAGATCTGAGCGCAGCTCGCCTGCGTCCTGGCCCTGGCGCACGCACTCGAGCACGAACGCGCGCGTCTTCTGCACGCAGGCCGCAAGGCGGGCCGAGCCGCTCTGAGGGAGCGCGAGCAGGAACTGCTCCGAGAGAACGAGCCGCAGAATACCGAGCTGATTGCCCACCGCGGTGCTTCGAGCCTCGACGAAGCGTTCGAGGCGCTCAACGGGCGGAAGCGTCGATGGCGGGTAGGTGGACTCGAGAACAGCTTCAACGCGCGTCACGACCGCGTCGAGCAGCGCTTCGAGGGATGCGAAGTGCCTGAAGATCGCGCCGCTCGAGAGCCCGACCTGCGCCGCGAGGCTGCGGGTGCTCAAGGCCGCGATGCCCTTGGTCGCGATGATGTGCAGCGCGGCGTCGGTCAGCTCGACCTGTCGATCCAAGGATGTGCGCCGAAGCTCGCCCATACGCACGAGAGTAAGCACTTACTTGCTTACAGGCAAGTAGGCGCGCGCAAGCTATTGGAGTGCTTGTTGTTTTGTGTCCGCGAGCCGGCGCCGCGACTCTCCGCTTCGGAGCTTCCGGTTGGGGGACGGGAGAGAGGGACCCCGGAACCGGCGCCCGATCCTGCCCTGGCTTCCACCTTCCCCTCTCCAACGAGGCTGCCCTCGTACCCGCCGATGACCGGTGGGTCGCGAGGAGACAGCCCATGAAGACCCAGTCCACCACCGCCACCGACTGCCGCTGCAAGGCCTGCGGCGCCCTCTTGGCGAAGCGCGATCGCGACGGCCTCACCATCCGGCGCGGCGACATGCAGGTCGTCGTCAGCGGCGACAGCACGGTCGCCGTCACCTGCTACCGCGACCGCTGCCGCACGTTGAACGTCCTCGCGTCGCGCACGCCGATGCCGCCGACGCCCGTGCCCGCGCTCCCGAGGGCGAGCGCCGCGTAGCTCGCGGCGCCCTCCTTCACCTCAAGTCCACCGAGCGCATGACGCCCTAACCACGGCCCCAAGGAGCGCCTGACGCCCGCCGGAAAGGCGGCGCGTCATGCGCGCACGTTGGGAGGCGCTGCATGCAGCCCTCGACCGTTCCGTTCGTTCTCTTCAGGCAGAGCAGGCGTTTCAACAGGCAAGGCAGCACCCCGCGCTCGCGCGCTTCGACCAGCCCTTCGAGGTGGTCGAGTACCTCGCGAGCAAGGGCGGCGACCTCGACGAGAAGGATCGCCTCCTCGGCGTGCTCGTGACCCTCGTGCAGCGGCGCGAGCACCACGAGCTCGTGAGCGGGCTCCTGTGGCTCGGGCTCTGGCCCGGCCTCGACGCCGTCTACCGGCGGCGGCAGCGCAACTTCCGGGGACAGCCCGAGGAGCTGATCGCCGAGCTGGCCGACGTCTTCACGGGCATCATCGAGCGGCTCGACCTCGAGGTGGTCCACCGCGTGGCCGCGACGCTCGTGCGCAGCACCGCGCGCGACCTCATCGATCGCCGCCGCCGCGTGTGGGCCGACGCTGACCGGATCGTCTACCGGGACACCTTCGAGCCGGTACGTGACCAGGACGACCGCATCATCGTCGCGAGCCATCTCGACCGCCTTGCGCGCGCCGAGTGGGAGGCGTCGCAGGCGGAAGCCCCGCTCGGGCTGACGCAGGGGCTGTCGTTCGAGGACGACGTCGCCGAGCTGCGCGTGTGGCTCACCGAGATCATCGGCGCCGACGCCGAGCTGCTGCTCGCGGTGCTGGTGCTGGACGAGAACCAGCGCGAGGCCGCCCAGCGCCTCGGGCTCTCGCACGACGCCGCTCGCAAGCGCTTCCAGCGCGCGCTCGGCCGACTCCGCGAGCACCTCGCGAGCTCGCTGTCCCACTCCGACCTCGCGGGCCGCGTTTGCCTCCCCACGAACCGGATGAACCGCCCGGAGGAGCCGACCGCATGACCCACGAACCGATCCCCATCCACGACCTGCCCGGCGACGAGGACTTCATCCGCCTGCCGGGCCTCTTCCGACGCTGGGAGCTGAACGACGTCATCGAGCTCGGCGCGGACTTCCACCTCGAAGACGCCGGCGAGGCCGCCGACGGCACGCAGCTCATCGCCGTGTACCGGCGCGAGCGCCGCAGCACCCGCAACACGACCACCGACAGCAGCAGCACCACCCACCCCAACAAGAAGGAGCAGTGACCAATGACGAACAGCATGTGGCAGCAGACCGAAGAGATGGCGAAGAAGCACGACCAGGGCGGCTCGCTCTGGCTCAAGCTCGCGGGCGATGGCGACAAGGCCGTCGTCGTCTTCCTGGGTGAGCCGCACCCGCGCGAGGTGGCCTTCGTCGACGGCAAGTACGTCGAGGTCGACGAGAAGATGAAGGCCGCGGGCACGAAGGCCTCGCTGCGCGTCGCGCTGAACGTCGCCCTCTACGACTCGAAGGAGGTGAAGGTCCTCGAGCAGGGCGTGATGTTCTTCAAGGACCTCGTCCGCGTCCGCGAGAAGTACGGCCTCGAGAAGTGGGCCTTCGAGATCCAGCGCCACGGCGCCGCGAAGGACCCGAAGACCACGTACTCGATCCTCCCGGAGCACCAGCTCTCGGTCGAGCAGCAGAAGGCCTTCCAGGCGCTCCCGCAGCACGACCTCGCGAAGCTCTACTCCGGCGAGGCGGACGGCGGCGCGAAGGGTGGCCAGTCGCTCGACAGCTACGACAAGAAGAGCGACGCGAAGGGCGACGGCACCGTGGCCCCCAACGTCGCGCAGGGGCTCGTCACTGCGCTCAAGGCGCTGCCGCGCGAGGCGACGGACAAGTTCCTCGCGAAGTTCGGCGTCCAGCGCATCAAGGACCTGCCGACGTCGCAGGTGGAGAAGGCGCGCGCGTTCGTCGAGCAGCTCCAGACGGAGAGCGCCGCGCCCGCCGCCGCCGAGACCGAGGTCGATCCCTTCGCCTGAGCGAGCCGCGAGGAGCCACCGATGAATGACTACCTCTCCGAGGTCTTCGGGGACGGCGGGCTCTTCGCCTCGCGGTTCCCCGGGTACGAGATGCGCGAGGGCCAGGTGGCGCTCGCCCGCATGGTCGACGAGGCCATGCGCGGCGGGCGTCACGCCCTCGGCGAAGGGCCGTGCGGAACCGGCAAGTCGGTCGCGTACGCGGTGCCGGCCGTTCACCACGCGCACCACGAGAAGAAGCGCGTCGTGATCGCGACCGCGAACATCGCGCTGCAGGAGCAGCTCGTCAGGAAGGACCTGCCGATGCTCGCGAGCGTGCTGCCGTGGCCGTTCACCTTTGCGCTGCTCAAGGGCCGCAACAACTACGTCTGCCTCGACCGCATGGCCGAGAGCGAGGCGCGCGGCGAGCTGCGCGGGCTCTACTACGACGACCAGCAGCGCCAGGTAGACGAAGTGCTCGCGTGGGCCGAGACGACGAAGACGGGTGACGTCTCCGAGCTAACGTTCATCCCGCACGCCCAGGTCTGGTCGAAGTTCTCCGTCGGCTCCGAGGAGTGCAAGGGCGACGGCTGCCCGTTCCGGGACGACTGCTACGCCGAGCGCGCGAAGGCGACGGCGCAGGGCGCGGACATCGTCGTCACGAACTACCACATGCTCTTCGCGCACCTCGCCGTGCGTCAGGCGACGGGGCAAGACCTCGTGCTGCCTGCGTTCGACCTGCTCGTGCTCGACGAGGCGCACGAGGCAGCGGAGATCGCCCGCGAGTTCTTCGGCTTCACGCTGTCGGAGCACACCTTCGGGCGGCTCGCCTCGGCGGCGGCCGACCTCGGGAACAAGCAGCTCGCGGGCGAGCTTCGCCAGGAGGCGCAGCGCCTGTTCGCTACGCTCGCCGACTTCGCCCGCTCGCCCCGCTACAAGAAGCGGCTCAAGGCGCCGGGCTTCGCCAACGACGCGGTTCTCCAGCGCGCCCTCGGCAAGCTCCTGGCGCTCGCCAAGGCCCGCGCCGAGGACGAGCTGGCCGACAAGAAGGAGCGTGCCACGGCGCGCAACGTGGCCAAGAACGCAGCCACCGCGGCCGCGCGACTATCCGAGGGGCTCGCGCAGTCGAACCCCGCCTGCGTCTACTGGCTCGACCTCGACAACAAGGGGCGCACCAAGCTCCGGTCGAAGCCCATCGACGTGAGCGAACTGCTGCGCGAGGAGCTGTTCGCGCGCTGCCCGTCGGTATCGCTCGTGAGCGCTACGCTCACCACCTCGGGCACCTTCGACTTCGTGCGCCGCGAGCTCGGCGTGCCCGAGGGCGCGCTCGAGGTTGTCGCCGAGACGCCGTTCGACTTCGCGTCGCAGGCGCTCCTCGTCGTGCCCGAGCGGCTGCCCGATCCGCGCGACGCCGACTTCATCGACGAGGCCGCGCGGATCTTCCAGCACGTGGTCGACGCCTGCGACGGCCGCACGCTGGGCCTCTTCACGTCGTACCGGAACCTGAACGCCGTCTACGAGCGGCTCGATGGGCGGGAGCACCGCGTGCTGCGCCAGGGAGAGCTTCCGCGCGCAGAGCTGACGCGCCTCTTCAAGGAGGACGTCGGCAGCATCCTGCTGGGCACGGAGAGCTTCTGGACCGGCATCGACGTCGCCGGCGAGGCGCTCACCGGGCTCGTCATCGACAAGCTGCCGTTCCCGCCGCCCGACGACCCGGTCATCGACGCCATCTGCGAGCGCGATCCGCGCGCGTTCGACAACTACCTCGTGCCGCTCGCCATCATCGCGCTGCGCCAGGGCGTCGGCCGCCTCATCCGCTGCAAGACGGACGTGGGCGTCGCCGTCATCCTCGACAAGCGCATCGCGGAGAAGGGCTACGGGAAGAAGTTCCTCAAGAGCCTGCCGCCGATGCTCACCACCCGGCACGTCGAGAACATCACCCGCTTCCTCGAGGAGGCTGCCTATGCGCGCGCGAGTTGATGCGGCGCTGACGCTCGACGCCCGGGAGGTGCCACCGAAGGTCGTCGAGCGCCTGTGCCGGATGCTGTCGTTCCCGAACCCCGCCTTCCTCGATCGCCTGCGCCTCGGGCTAAACCCCGGCGCCGAGCTCGAGACGGTGTGCTTCGTCGAGCAGGTGGGCGGCGAGCTACGCCTCCCGCGCGGCGCCATCCACGTGCTCAGGCGCGCGGCCGCGCAAGACGGGCTCATCGTCGCCTGCGACGACGCACGCGTGTTGCCCGAGGTGACGCTCGATGTACCCGCGCTCGCCCTCCGCGACTACCAATCGAACGCCGTCGACAAGCTCGTGAAGGTCACGCAGGGCACGGTCGTCATCCCGTGCGGCGGCGGCAAGACGCGCGTGGGCATGGGGGCGATCGCCAAGCTGCGCACGCCGACGCTCATCCTCGTCCACACCCTCGACCTCGCCGAGCAGTGGCTCGGGGAGCTGAAGGACAAGGTCGGCCTCGACGCCGGGCTGATCGGTGATGGCGAGGAGCGCCCCGCTCCCGTGACCGTGGCCGTCATCCAGGCGCTGGTGCGCTGCGAGCCGTCGAAGCTCGACGCGTTCCTCGGCGGCTTCGGCCTGCTCATCCTCGACGAGGCCCACCACGTCGCTGCGAGCACGTTCCATTCGGTCGTCGACCGCTGCCCCGCGCGCTACCGTCTCGGGCTCACCGCGACGCCCGAGCGCGAAGATGGGCTGACCGCGCTGCTCGACCTGTTCCTGGGCGCGCCGCTCGTCACCGTCACGCACGACGAGCTGGTCGCGGCGGGCGTCCTCACGGTGCCCGACATCCACAGCGTCGAGACGGACTTCACGTACCTCTACACCGGCGCCGAGGACTACGCGCCGATGCTGTCCGCCGTCGCGAGCGATCCCGCGCGCAACGCGCTCATCGTCGAGCACGTCGCTCGCGAAGCCCAGGCCGGCCACGTCTGCCTCGTGCTCTCCGGCCGCATCGACCACTGCCACACGCTCGCCGCCGCCATCGAAGCCGAGGGCGTCTCGGCGGCGGTGCTCACCGGGGAGGTCAAGCGCGCCGTCCGCAAGGAGCTGCTCGATCGTGCCCGCGCCGGCGAGCTGGCGGTCATCGTCGCCACCAGCCTCGCCGACGAGGGCCTCGATCTGCCACGCCTCTCGCGCGTGTTCCTCGCGTACCCCGGTCGCGCGCGGGGTCGCACCGTGCAGCGCCTCGGAAGGCTCATGCGCCCGCACGCCGAGAAGACCGACGCCGCCCTGTTCGACTTCGTCGACCGCAAGGTGCCGCTCCTGCGGCGCCACCACCTCGAGCGCCGGAAGCTCTACGCCGAGGTGCTCGGCGTGCCAGCGTCGAAGCTCGGCACGCGCCAGGGAGCCGCATGAGCGCGCTCGGCCCCGACGAGAGCACCATCCGCGCCACCTGGCGCTGGCTCGCCCATCGCGCGCACGGCGTCTCGGAGGTGCGCGTCATCCGTCCCGCGGGCGGCATCATCGGCATCGGCTTCTTCGACGACGAGGAGGCCTTCGTCCGCGAGTGCGTGCGCACCAACGCGGCGGGCAACGTCTACGTCGGCATCCAGCCGCGCCCATGCCGCCTCTTCGACGCGGCCCCGAACGTCGTGCGTCCGCTCAAGACCGGCGCCGGTCGCAAGGACATCGAGGTCATCACCGCCACGGTCATCGACCTCGACCCGGTGCGCCCGAAGGACACTGCCAGCACCGACGCCGAGCTCGCCCTGGCAATGGCCGCCGCGAACGAGGCGAGCGCGTGGTGCGAGTCCGAGGGGCTCGTGCGCCCGCGCCTCATGATGAGCGGCAACGGCGCGCAGCTCTGGTTCGCGCTGCCGGCGACCGCGCTCGAGGGCGAGCGCCGTGAGCGGCTCCAAGCCGGGCTCAAGGCCTTCGAGACGAAGGTGCGCGAGCGCGCGCAGACCGACGCGGTCCACGTCGACTCGATCCACGACGTCGCGCGCATCATCAAGGTGATCGGCACCGTCAGCCACAAGGGCGACGGCAAGGGCGACCGCCCGCACCGCGTGAGCGCTGCGCTTTCCGGCTTCGACCGCAGCGAAGACGACAAGCTCCTCGCACGCCTCGACGTCGAGCCCGAGCCGACGCTGCCGGTCGCCGCCCCGCGCGTCTCGCTCCCGATCGTAGGCAACGTGGCCGCGCCCGGCACCACGAAGGCGAACCGAACGCCCGAGGGCGAGTACGACTGGGAACACCCGGTCGAGATGTGCGGCCCCATCCAGCGGCTCTGGGACCACGGCGCCGAGGACCGCAGCGTCGCCATCTTCGACATGGTGCGCTTCTTCGCGCACAAGGGGCTCGGGCTCGATGAGATCACCGAGCTGGTGATCGAGTACGACCGCCGGGGCTTGGGCAAGCTGCGCGGTCGCGACGGCGTTCGCTACGTCGCGAAGGCCCACGAGAAGGTGCTCGCCACCGCGCGCGCCGACGGCTCCATCGCGCCGCCGTGCCACTCGCTCCAGAAGATCGGCTTCTGCAAGGTGAACGTCGAGCCGACCGCACGCTGCGACCTCTACGACGTCGTCTTCGACATCGAGAAGGCGATCGAGGCCGTGCCCGCCGACACGCCCGCGCGCGAGCTGGAGTACCGGCTCAAGCCCATCCTCGACGCCATCGCGCACCGCGACCCGTCGGTGCAGTCGAAGTACCTCGGCGCCGTCGAGAAACGCTTCGGGCTGAAGGCCAAGGACCTGCGCAAAGCGGTCGCCAAGGCAGCCACCACGCCCGCGCGCGAGGACGGCGAGGGCACCGATCCCGAGAGCAGCGACGAGGACATGGAGGGCGCGATCTTCGAGGACGCGTCCTGCTACTACTGCATGACCGCGCGCGGCGAGTCGAAGGTCATCTCGTCGTTCACCATCGAGCCGACGATGCGCGTCCTCACCGAGGACGGCGAGATGATCTTCGGCGACGCGCTCACCGACAAGCACGGCAAGGTGCCGGGGCTGCGCCTCCCGCTCACCGCGTTTCACAGCAAGCGCGACCTCATTCGCCAGCTCCCGTCCGCCGACCTCCAGTGGACCGGCAGCGACAACAACGTCCAGGGGCTCCTGCGGGTGCTCGCGCGCCGGGACATCCCGCGTCGTCCGGGCTCCAACATGCTCGGCGACTACAAGAAGGGCGAGCACCACGTCTGGCTCGGGCCGAACTGCGCCATCGGGAAGGAGGGCTTCATGGAACCGTCACCCGTGATGTACGTCCCGAGCGGCGCCTCGCTCGACAAGCGCATCGCCTACGTGAAGGTCGACGAGGACACGTTCCTCGAGGTCGCGGCGACGGTCTTTCGCTGCCTGCCGCAGGTGAACCGGCCCGAGGTGATGCTGCCCGTCATCGGCTGGTTCTTCGCCACGCCGATGAAGCCGCGCTTCATGGAGAGGGTCGGCACGTTCCCGACGCTCTTCGTCTGGGGCACGCAGGGCTCGGGCAAGTCGAGCCTCTGCATCGACATCATGTGGCCGCTCTTCGGCATCCGCGACGCCGAGCCGTACTCCGCGACGGAGACCGAGTTCGCGCTCCTCAAGCTCCTCACGTCGACGCGCTCGGTGCCCGTCTTCATCGACGAGTACAAGCCCTACGACATGCAGCGCCAGCGGCTGAACACCCTGCACCGCTACCTGCGCCGCCTGTACCGAGGCGAGACCGAGGAGCGCGGGCGTCCTGACCTCAAGGTGAACAGCTACCACCTGCAGGCGCCCGTCTGCGTCGCGGGCGAGACACGCCCCACGTTCCGCCTCCTAGGCTGCCATAGGCAGCTGCGGAAGCGCATGGGAATCGCTCCCTTTCTGTTCGCGCCTGCGCGGGCGCGAAGTCGAGGCAAGTGCCAGCAGCGCAAGCCGCAGGCGTGCCACCCACCTAAGACGTCGTGCGACGCCTTACACCGCCAAAATCCGGGGTGGCAGCGAAGACCGGGAGCCGCGCCAGCTAGCCTCGCGCTTCCGCCTCCTAGGCTGCCATAGGCAGGCAGCTTGCGTCTACGGCTTGCGGACGCTCGCGCTGGGCGCGGGCTTCTTGTGGAGCTTGGTGTCGAGGCGGTTCGAGGCGATGCAGGCGGACTCTTGGCCTTCGTCGCAGGCCTTGCGGTAGCCCTCCAGGGCCTGGGGCAGCTCGCCCTTGGCTTCGTGGATGGCTGCTTCCGTGAGGATCGTCCAGATGCCGTTCGGTTGCTGCTTGCGCAGCTCAGCTAGATCTCGTTCCGCGTCCTTGAAGCGCAACTTGATGGTGTTGAGCTTCGCGCGCTCAACCAAGCACTCGTAGTCTTTGGGGTCGCGCTCCAGGCACTCGTCGACCTCGGCGCGTTCACACACGAAGTCTCCCATGCGCCCGCAGGCGAGGCGCAGCGTGCGAGAGCACGCGAGGTTGCGCGGGTTCAGCCTCAAGCAGACTTGCGACTGAGCCTTGGCTTCCCAGTTGTCTTCGGTGCGGTACGCCTCCGCAGCGGCTGCCTGAGCGATGGCTTCTGGGATCTGCGCATTCGCTGGGGCACTCTCGCTGGGAGCAGGTGACGGGATGTCCCTGCTCGAAGGAGCCGTTGGTGTTGGCTCGGCCTCCGCGGAGCTGGCTTCATCGGGCAGGTTCGGCGCTCCCGCTGCCGCGGACGCGAGGAGCTTTGCGTCAGGCGCGTCAGGCGCGTCGTCTCGCAAGAGGACCCAACCCCCCAAACCCAAGAAGCCAGCGAGAGGTAACCAAAAGACCGGTGATTTGGAAGTGAGGGCCATCCCAGTGTCCCCCACGAGTCAGTCGGAGTCCTTGATCGGTTTTGCGGCTTTGAAGCCGCCGGGGCGGGTGTCCTTGCGTGCGGCTGCTCGTGTCGCGGGGCCGACGACGCCATCGTCCAACAGGCCGCGGTCACGTTGCCAGCTTCGGGTCGCCTTTTCCGTTTGATGGTCGAAGTCACCGGTTGGCGGCAGGTTCAAGATGCGCTGCCAGCCGCGCACGTCGTCTCCCCGAGAGCCGATGCGCAGAATGCGTGGCAGCACGGCGGAGACGAGGGGCTCGTTCCCGCGTTCGACCTGCCCCCCGTCAAAGTTGTCGGGGACGACCGCCGGCTTGAGCGCTTGGACGTGTTGCAGTTGACGGATCAACGCCCAGGTGTCCAGGCGCCCAAGGATGGGTAGGCCGGCTAGGCAGTAGCCGCGCTCGCTGCGGGAAATCGTATCCCCGCGGTAAACACGCGCCGTGTGGCTCACAGGTACTTCGGCGTCCCGGTCGGCGTCGCTGAAATGACCGTAGTCCGCGTGATCGATCGATGTCGGAGCGTCCCCCTCACGAGTGACGCCGAGCACCGTCAGCGTATGCGCACCCCGTCGGCCGCTGACTTGGATCACGTCTCCTGGCTTGATGTCCCAGGGTGTATCCGCGAGGTACTCCTTCCAGGCGAAGCCTGCGTGGCGTCTGAGCTTCGGGATCGTCTCGCTTGGGTTCCAACCCCACGCCTCCATGCGATTGAAGAACTCCATCGCTTCGCGCATCGCGGGGCCAGAATACCTGTGGTCACCGCACAGCAGCCAAAGCCAAGCGCCATGCAGGTCTTCGCAGGTGAGGTAGCCTGGGTAGTCCTCGCGGCCTTCCACTACGCGCTTGAAGCACCCGTGAGGGTCGCGGTGCTTCGTCAGTCCGTGCTCTCCACCAACGAGGTAGCTAGCGAGGCTGACAGCAGCACTCCGGACGACTTCTTCCGAGAGCTCTCCATTTTGCGTGAGGAACACTCGCTTCACGACCCCAGGTTAGCCTGAAACGCGGCGCGCGTGTGCTGGTCTGGCGCGCCGACCATCTGTGATACTCGCCCGGATGCGCTGGCACTACCTCGGGCACGCCATGTGGCTCCTCGAACTCGGGGAGGAAGGAACGCGGGTGCTGTTCGATCCGTTGCTGCACGACGTGCACGACGACGGACTGTCCTCGGTGAGCCCACGTCGGGAACTCGCCTGCGAGCTGCTTCGGCCGGATTTCGTCGTGGTCTCCCATCGCCATCCCGATCATTTCGACGTGGATAGCTTGGCGTGGCTCGCGGCGATTGACCCTGAGTGTGTGGTCCTCACGTCAGACGAGCTGGTCGCTGCGGTCTGCCGACGACTTAGCTTTGTCCAGGTGCGCGTGCTCGGGTTGTGGGAACAGGTGGAGCTGTGCGGGGGCACGCTAACGACCACTCCCTCTTATGGGACGTGCGTGGAGTGGGGAGTTGCCGTGTCGAGCGCCGACGGTGTGGTGTGGAATCACGTCGACTCGGTGCTTGGCAGCGCGAATCAAGCTGAACGTACGCTCGAGGTGCTGCGAGGTGCTGCGGGGCAGGGGGTGAACCTACATCTGGCCCGTTGGTGTCCGGTGCTCGAGGTCTCGGCGCAACTTGCTGGCCGTATTGGCTTTCCGCGCGGGACCTATGCGGAGCTGCTTCAAGGTCTGGCGGTCCTGGCGAGCGAGCCCACGTGCTTCGCCCCCGCGGCGGTCTCGGTCGTGCCCCTCGCTCCCAACGATGCCCTCGCCAGTAACGCGTTTCCGGTCACCCGCGCGCAGTTTGCCCGCGACCTCAGCGCGCTGTCGCCCAACGCTCGGCTGCTGGACTTGAACGTGGGCGACACGCTGACGGTGGAGCGGGGCGTGACCCAGCGGTGGCCCGGCAAGAGCCCTTATGTGCGTGCCGTCGACGGTGGCGAACTGCCGACTTTTGTCCCATTCGAGGTCGCTCCGCTACGCGACCCGTGGCCGTGTCCGTCTGGAGATGCTGTGGCGCGGATCCGAAACTGGCTCGAAAACGAGCTAGGTCCCCAGCTCAGCAGGCTTTCAGGCGAGGGGCAGAACTCGCTTCCGGTCGCACTGTGTCTGGATCTCCGCAGCGGAGACAAACCGTACGGAAGCGTCGGTGAGGCTTGCGCGCGCTCGGCGGCGTCCTGGACTCTGTTGCTGACCGTGGGTTCCTGGAGTCTCCAGCCCGGGATCGACCCAAGCTACGATCAACTCGTGGCAGTCAGCCTCGGGGGCCTGCTGCGGGTCCTTGACGGCGTGTCCAGTTGGGGCGAGCTGCTGCTGTCTGGTCAGCTCCGCTGCTCGGATCGCGCTTATCGGGTGGTCCACGGGCAAAGCGGCGGAGCCCTTGAGCGAATCAGCTGGTTACCTGCACTGTTCGTGTACTCGGCCCCCGGCTACGAGGAGAGTTTCGAGACCGCGACGTGGCGCCGAGTCGACGACTTGCGCCGAAAGGGCAAAGGCCAATGAAAACCGGGTTCCCAGCTCAACCAGGTGCTGACAGGATAGGGAGATGGCCGGCCGCACGTTTGCGATTGGGGATGTTCACGGGGACACCCAGGCTCTGTTCAAGCTGCTTTCTTGTTTTCCCACGCTGGACGAAGAAGACACGCTGATCTTCCTGGGGGACTACATCGATCGCGGACCTCGTTCCGCCCAAGTGATCGACTACATCCGCAATCTTCCCGGCACCATCCCAGCCAAGGTGATCGCCTTACGCGGCAACCACGAAGACGCCTGGCTGCGCGTGATCGATCGCGGCTGGGACGAATTTGTGTTGCCGCCGGGTAATGGCTGCCTGGCCGCGTACCGTTCCTTCGTCGGTGGGGCGATCCCCGAAGAGGGTGAGTTGCCAACGGTCGAAGAGCGCGCCTCGATGCTCACAGGGTCCTTCTTTCCCCCAGAGGTCGTCGATTGGTTCCGCTCGCTGCCGTATTGGTACGAGGACGACCACGCGATCTACGTTCACGCCGGTCTGCCTCATGGACCGGATGGGTTCCTCCACCCGAAGGACGTGAAGGCGCCCATCGCGCTCTTGTGGTGTCGCGACGAGGCCTTCTTCCGCAACTACCGCGGCAAGATGGTGGTGTTCGGGCACACGCGCACGGAGTACCTGCCTCCGGAACTGAGTGACTACACCCCCGACGATCCCACGGATCTGTGGGCTGGCCCGGCGGTCGTCGGTATCGACACAGGTTGCGGGAATGGCGGCTTTCTCACGGGGCTCGAGCTACCAGCGCGCAACGTCTACGAGTCGCGCGAGTGACGTGGCGCAGTCCCACGCCGTGGGCTAGGGTCCGCCGCGCTCCCTGATAGTCGGAGCGCTTCTGAGATGGCCGACTTCACCGACATCATCGCCGTGTTCTTCCTCATCTGGAACACGGTGCGAAAGCTGGATATCCAGAAGCAGCGCGCGGAGGATTTCCCCCACGTCGATCCTGCGGCGTTCGCCGAGTGGCGAAAAAAGGAGCTGTTCGCCTACAGCCTTGGCGCCTACGCGAGCATCGCGAAGTTGGTGCTGAACTTCGCCTGGATCTACGTCATCAAGCGCTACGAGCCTCCGGTCTGGTCCATCCGTGCGGTCGGGATGAGCATCTTCTTTGGCTGGGGGCTCGCGCTCATCATCTCTGCTTTGATTGGCACCAAGGGACGCGCGATGCGCGGAGACCTCGGGATCGCTCTCAAGAGCCGCCGCGAAAGCTGAGCCGAGACCGTGAGGGCTTCCAGCGCTGGGGTAACGTGACTCCTGCGTGATGCCCTTGTCTCACCCCACAGGGTTGTAGGTGGGCACGGGTGCGAGCTGGTCTTCGGGGATTCGCCGCGAAGCTCTCGGTTTCTGGTGTCACGGGAAGATGGTTCACACCCAGGCCGTAAACCGGACATAACGGAGCGCACATGCCGAACGATCCCACCCAAGCCCTCGGCATCCTGCTGGCAGGGCTGCTGAAAATCGAGGCCGAAGAGGCATGCTCCGTCGTGGAGGCAGAGCCGGCCCCTGAATCAGTGGAGCGGGTGCAGTCGTCGTCCACCAGCGGTGTTCACCGCATTCCAAAGCCTTCGATCTCGCCCGCTGCCTGATTGGTGTTGCCGTGCGGCAACAGTGAGTGCGGGTACGAATGGACGAGGACGCCCGGCGCGTGGCAGTTGGACGCCCGGGTGGCAACCGTTGAGGCTCACCCCCTAAAGCAGCCGGGACTTCACCGTCGGCGCGAATCGCCCCATTTTTTAGGGGGAGAGGCGCTCTCTACGGCTCAGTTATCCGACGTATTGCGGACGCCGGCCCACACCAAGCGCAGCTGTCGACGATACGTCTCGCGGATCAGCGACGGGGTGTCCTTCAGCAGCAGCGGAATGCCGAAAAATAGGCTGAGGAGCGCCATCACCGTGGTCTCGATGTTGGTGCCTGTCGGGAGCTCACCGCGTGCCATGGCCGCCTGAATGGGCTGGCCGAGCACCTGATCGAGCTTGCGACACGGTACGTTCATCGCGCACTCCATCTCGGGGAATGCTTGGAGGCGCTCGGCGAGGGAGAGCTCGGAGCTGAATGGGCAGCCACCGTCGCCCCGCTCGACGCTCATGAAACCGATCACCTCCATCATGATGCGTGGGCACTCTTCGAGCTCGCGACCCATGATGTCGAACAGCTCCTCGATGAACCGCAGGCCGTCTTCACCACCGGCCGCCTGGCGAGCCTCCCAGGTGACCTCGACGGTCCAGATCTGGATGAAGTAGCGTAGGACGTCTTCCTTCTTCGGGAAGTAGTTGAAGAAGGTGGCCTCGCTGACCTGGGCTTCCTCGCTCAGTTCCTTGACGGTGATGTCGCAGAACGGCTTTTCTCGCAGGCGACTGACCGCGGCCCGCATGAGCGAGAGCTTGGTGCGGGCGAACTTCTTTTCGCGCAGCGGGATGCGCTGAACGGCGGTGTCCTCCCGAGGTTCACTCTGGGGCAGGTCTAAGTCGGCGAGGGGAGACGACTGGCTCATGGTGTGATTGGGGTTCTACTCGGCCCATCCGGGCAGACGGGCGTTCGGAGGCGGGTGGGAGAGTCCGCTTCCCGAGTGGGGGCGCTTTTTGGCCGATGAAAGGTGTCCTAGGTTTAGGTGTCCTCTATTGAGGGGGTTGGCGCAAGCGGTGAAGGGCTCCATCGACTGGCGAGCGCTCGACCCTTGCTCTTCGCGCCTCGCGGCGTTCCAACAACAAACACCTGGTGGAATGGGTTCGAAGTGTCAACACCTGCGGGCGCGTTCTGCAGGTGTCGATGTAGGTGTGCGTCGCCCCGGGCGACCCATAAGGGCGCGGTAGCGTTGCGAGTTCCAGCTCGAGCTTCAACCGGGAGGCGAGAGGCTCTCGGGTCGCTCCAAGCCGACCACCCGGAAGTCTCGTGGCCCCAGCTGGTACAGGTGGACCCGGGTTGGAAAGAGCGTGTGGCTGTCGACCGCGGTGAGATCGACGATCAGATACTCAGGGGATTGGGCGCTCGCTCCAGCGCTGGTGGGGAGCGACACACAGACCTTGCCGCCCGTGCGGGAGGCCGCGAGGTTCTGGCTCTGGAGCAGCTCCCCAACGAAAGCCGTGACCTGATACTTGCGCTTTCGTGGGGCAACGTGGGCGGCGACACCGACGTCTTCTACACACAGCTTGCCACTGTCGACCTGGGGATTGGCGAACGGTGAGAGCTTGCCCAAGTAGCGCCGGAGCAGCTTGTCCCGGCGACCGATCAGGATTCGAGTGAGTTCGTCCTCGAGCAGGTCGCTGCGCAAGTCGCCGGACTCGACCAGCGCCCGCACGTGGGCGTCGTCGAACTTCGCGAGGATGCGGGTCATCCATGCCGCGTCTCGCTCGGTCATCGCGACCATCCCAGGGTTCGGATAGCCGGGACGGTACTTATCCGGGTAGAAATGCTCGACGTCGTAGTAACCAAAGACCGGACCCGACTTGCCGAAGCGGGCCGTATCCCAGGGGCGTTCCTGCAGACCGAGGGTCAGGAAGTCCTCGAACAAGTAGGGAAAGTCGAGATAGTAGGCGTTGCCGATGCGGCGCCCCAGCAGCGGTGGCTCCCAGATGCTGCCGAAGCAATCGCCGAAGTCGATGTAGTAGTGGCGTACGTAGCCGAGACCTGCGTGCTTTGGGTCCTTGACCCAGGCTGAGAGCGTATTCTGCTCTCGGGAGTCGAAGTGATTCGTCCACGCGGCGAGCACATAAGCGCCGCGCAGCTCGCGACGCATCTCGTGGTCGATGACGTCATTCGGGTCGTCGCTGCGCTTCCCCTCGTAGGTCCAGGGGCCGAGGGGCTTGCCATCGATGAACAAGCTCGTTGCCGCGCGGTATCTGCCGTCTGGCAGGACTTGGGCTTTGCTGAACACCGTGTCGAGATGTCGCTGGGTCAGCGGCTCTTCATCCCCATCGGCGTTTTCACCCTTTGCCTCAGGATCGATCTGCAGGATGCCGCGGTCGAAGTAGACGACGCGATTGCACGGGGTGTAGAAGCCTGCAGCGTGGTAGATGCGCGAGCCGATGACGTCTGCGGCGGTGGGCCGAACACCTTGAGTGGTGCCATCGAACTTGATCAGATAGCGGAAGCCGTTCGCCGCTTTGATGATGAACCCGGGGTTGAAGCCGTTGGGTTTGGCGCCGGTAACCGTCCACGGTCCAGCCGGATCGAGGGGTTCCGTGACGCAGGCGCCGTTCTCGAACTCGTCGAGGGGCATCTCCGGGCCACCCTTGGCGAAAGGGAGACCGATGCGATTGCGAAACCAGCTTGAATCGGGAACTTCGTCGACGGAGTTGACGTTCGTTGCTTCGCCGAGCGGGTCAACCGCGAGGAAACGACTGACGGGACGAAACACCAGCTGGTTTGCGCCGTCCCATGCGAACGGCGAAAAGTACTCCTCGGGCTCCTTGGCGAAGGCGTGGCGGTCGGAATCCCTCCACACTGGCTCCTTGAGCGGGAACTTCTCGATCGACCCGGCGCAGGCGGTGCTGGCGAGGGCGAGCGCGAGCACTGCACCCTGAAGCGCGCTGCTCAACGGCCAGGCGCTGTTCGACGGCCAGGCGTGTTGCAACGAACGGGCCCTCGATGCGGTTCTAGAATCCACTGGTTGCTCCAAACACGAAGCGGAGGCTCTCTGGCTCGGCGCCCTCGTCGAAGGGTTCGGTTCCGAACGCGAGCAGCATCTCGAACACGTGATCGCGGGAACCGACGGCTCGCAGGCCGAGCCCCGCGGACTGGCGAAGCAGCCCAGGTTCGAAGCCATCCAGGTGCTCGCCAAAGACGTTGCCCACCGCGTAGTGGATCGCCCCGTCGAGCCATACCCAGACAGGCCAGGTGTAGTCGAAACGCAGCACCGCGCTGCTGCGGTCCACCAGGCGGCCCTCGAGGAAACCGCGCATTGGGCGATCCCCGCCGAGGGTCATTTGTTCGTTGAAGGGGATTTCGCTGCCCTTGAGTAGCGGGTCCACGAAGTCCACGATCAGTTGTAGACCAACGACGCGCTCGGCGTTCACATCGACGAAGCCCCCCAGAGAGGCGCCGTACTTGAGCCAAGCTTGGCGGTCCGTCGTCGTTTCCGCGAGGGTCGGCTCGACGCGCCGGAGGCCAGTGGCGTGCTCACCGCGGAGCGCGAGGCGAACGCCGCTTCCATTCGGCTGCACCCAGTCGCTCGCGTCGTCGTCAAAGAGCTTCTCCCGGCGGCGCCGGGAGTCCAAATCGAGGTCCACTCGCTCGAAGGCGATGGTGTAGCCATCGGCCGAGCCGGGGGGTGCTGTGAGCTCTCCCGCGTCGATCTGCGACTGAACCGAGGGACTGCCGCAACAGCGGTCGCCTAGTCTGAAGCTGGTGTCGCGCACACCCAGCGCTGCCCGCAACATGGAGTCCGTGGGCTGTTCAGCCGGGCTCCTGGGCGGGTGATGGGGGCGCGCTTTGAGATAGCCCGTGAAGTCCAGTCGCGCCTCGAGCATATCCCTGCGGTAACGCGGGTCAGGGCCACGAGAGCGGGGGCCCAGACCATAGAAGACGTAGTCCGGGCGCTGGAGATATTCGCCGGCCAGCGCGATGTCGGTGTCTTCGTCGATGAGTACGCGGTCTGTTAGCTGAAAATTCAGCCAGTCTTCACCGCCCCACGCGGCTCGCGCGCGCACCTGGTTCTGCTCGTGACCGGCGTCGTTCCAGAAGTAGTAGAGACCGATGCTCGGGCGAAAACCAAAGTCGATCAGACCCGTCGGCACGACGCCCATGTTGTCGTCCGGACCGAACGTGAAGAAGTCCGTGACGGCCTCGACCCAGTCGTCCCGCTCTGCGGTGGTTACGAGTAACCCCAGCGGGCGACGAATCACGAACTCGCTCACGGAATAGAGCGGAGAGAGCAACACGCGCGGGATCCAAATCAGGACGTCCCCCGCCGTCGTGGGCTCTTCTCGACCGTCGTAGTCTGGCAGGCTCCGCTCATCGCCGGTCAGCGGTGCGTCAGGATCGGCCGTGTAGCTTGGTGGCTTCTCAGCCTTCTTTGACTGCTCTTTCGGCTCGGCGCGCGACGTGGCGCTGTCCGGCTTGGCAGCCTTCGAGTCCGCGTCCGATTGTGCGTGCGCAGATGGGCAGACGGACGTGCCCAGCGCCATGAGGCCCAGGGCGCAGGCCAAGCGGGGAGCGCGCATCGGGACGACGCTAATGTGAGCGCCGCGCAGAGGCAACGCTTCAGAGCGTCGGGCGTTGGGCGCAGTTAACGGATGACGCCAACTTCCCGGCCCACGGCGGTGAATGCTTCGACCGCCTGGTCGATCTGTTCGGGTGTGTGCACCGCTGAGAGCTGCACCCGAATGCGCGCCTCGCCCTTTGGAACCACTGGGTAGGAGAACCCGATGACATAGATGCCACGGGTGAGCAGCTTGTCCGCCATATCTGAGGCGAGTTTGGCGTCGTGAACCATCACCGGAACGATCGCGTGCTCGCCAGGTTTCAGCTCGAAACCTGCCTTCGTCATTCCTTCACGGAAACGTTGCGCGTTGGCCTTCAGCGTCAGCCGGAGCTCACTGGAGCGCTCCAAGAGATCGATGACCGCGATGCTCGCGCCCGCAATCGCTGGCGCTAGCGTGTTCGAGAACAGGTAGGGACGCGAGCGCTGACGCAGGAGCGCGACGATCTCCTTGCGCCCGGTGGTGAAGCCTCCGCTGGCGCCGCCCAGGGCCTTGCCGAGGGTGCTGGTCATCACGTCGATGCGCTTCATCACGCCGAAGTGGTCGGGCGTACCCCGCCCGTTTGGTCCCACGAACCCGGTTGCGTGAGAGTCGTCGACCATCACGAGGGCGGAGTAGCGCTCTGCGAGATCGCAGATCTGGTCGAGCTTTGCGAGGTAGCCGTCCATGCTGAACACGCCGTCGGTGGCGATCATGCGGAGGCGCTTGCCTTGGGTCTCCTGAAGGCAGCGCTCGAGCTCTTGCATGTCCCCGTTGGCGTAGCGATGGCGCTCGGCCTTGCAGAGGCGGATGCCGTCGATGATTGAAGCGTGGTTCAGGGCGTCGCTGATGATCGCATCGTCAGCTCCGAGAAGCGTCTCGAACAGTCCACCATTCGCGTCGAAGCAAGACGAGTAGAGGATTGTGTCTTCGGTGTCGAAGAAGCCGCTCAGCTTCGCTTCCAGGCGCTTGTGCAGATCTTGGGTGCCACAGATGAAGCGCACGCTGGAGAGGCCAAAGCCGTGGGTCTCGAGGCTCTGCTTGGCCGCGGCCATCACCTCTGGGTGAGATGACAGCCCAAGGTAGTTGTTCGCGCAGAAGTTCAGGACCTGCTGGTCTCCTGCGGTGATCGCGCCCCCTTGCCGTGAGGTAATGATGCGCTCGCGCTTGGTGAGGCCTGCGGCTTCGATACCATCGAGCTCAGTCTGAAAGATGCCTCGGGCTTGGTCGTACATGGTGTCTCCGCTCGCGGTTATCTGGCAGAAGTCGTCAGCGTGTCCTTGAGGACGCCGGCTAGAACTTGAGCACTACCTTCGGGTAAGTGCTGATGGCTTCCTCGAAGCGCTCCGGGGTGAACTCGTCGAAGGGCACGATTGGTCCCTGCCCGCCGTTGAGGATCACCTCCCAGACGAGGTCATGGATGTTCGGGTCGCGGGACTCCAGCAGGTGGCGCGTGATGTGCCACGTCTCCCAGATCCGCCGCCCGATCACGCTGTGCATGTTGATCCCGTCCACGATGACACGGTCGAAGCTCTCGATGATGGCGTCGCCGCTCTTCAACCCGAACAGGATGACGTCGCCCCCGCGTCGGACCAGGTGGATGGCGTTGTTGACCGACGAGTTCATGCCGCTCATTTCGAGTGCTACATCGACTCCGACGCCGTCCGTCAGGCGCCTGATCTCGGCGCATAGGTTCGGGTCATGGGCGTAGTCTTCGGCTCCTGCGCCGGGCTCGAGCACGACATCGGCGCCAAGCTTGCGGGCCATTTCCGCGTGGTGCTTCACCGGCTCCACGCCGACGATGTAGGTTGCACCCATCGCTCGCGCGATCGCGACAGCAAACAAGCCGATCGTACCGCAGCCGACGATTGCTACGCGTTTTCCGCGTAGATTTACCTTTGTGCAGGCGTGTACGGCGTTCCCGAAGGGCTCCTGGATTGCGGCGACCTCAGGACGCAGGCGTTCCATATTGTTTCGCCAGATGACCTTTGCGGGCAGCTTCACGTATTCGGCGAACGCGCCGTCGTAGCTGATACCAATGATCAGATCGTCTGCGCACACGTAGTGGTCGCCGCTCCGGCACTGGTGGCAGACTCCACAGTAGATGTGGCTCTCCGCGCTCACCAGGTCACCCACCTCGAGGCCGAAGCTGCGGCGAGCTTCGCTGCCGACGGCGACGACTTCGCCGAACAGCTCGTGGCCAATCACGCGTTGATCCTTCGCGTGGCGCATGGCCTTGGCCTCGTTGTCGAGGGAGTTGCAGATCATGTCCTTGAATGCCTTGCGGAACCAAATCCCACGATCCGAGCCACAGAAGCCCACGTAGCGCGGCTTGATCAGCACTCGGTTGCGGTCGTGGTAGTCGCTGCGCTCGTCGAGGGTCACCCGCGGCACTTCCTCGACCCGCAGGCCTTTCGATGAGTCCCACGGATCCTTCGCTCGATCGTAAACCAGCGCACGCATGCTCTCGGCCATGGGCGACTTCTACGACCCTCCGTGGAGGGGGAGCAAGCCGAGTGCCTTGAGCGCCGATACTTTGCTGCCGGGCGTCGCAGCGCGTCAGCAGTGTTGTGCAGGCGTTGACCGGAAACGCGCGAGACAAAAACGCAGACGCCGCCTCGGTCGAGGCGGCGTCGATGCGCTGGTTGGTGCGGCGGCAGCGAACTCAGCTGCCGCTGAACTCAGGTGCCAGCCGGCGTGGGCAGCTTCAACTTGGGCAGGCGGCGGATCAGCGGGGCGGACGACGACGGCGCTGCCGAAGCGGAGGCCGACGGCTCTGCCGACGCGCTTGCGGAGGCGCTCGCTGAGGGCTCCGCGGACGCGGAAGCCGAAGCGGATGCGCTAGCCGAGGCTGAAGGTGCGACGCTCGCTGACGGGTTCGGCGTCACGCCAGCGTCCTGGCTCTCGACGTCCTCCGGCTTGACGTCGGTCTCCGTCTTGAGCTGCGGGCTGTTGACGCGCGCTTGGACCCAGCCGGGGCTGAGCTGCTTGTAGCCCGACGGGTACTCGATCAGGAGGAAGTTCCCGTAGCTGGCCTTCAGGTTGACCAGAGTGCCCCGGTTGAGAGTGGCGATGAAGTCCGTTGAAGTGTCGGCCTTCTTGTACACGCGGAGGTTGTTGAGGAGCACACGCACCGTGCCGCCCATCTTCACCTCCTTGTCACCGTAGCGCTCGACCTCGTCGTCCTTCTTCTCTTCTGCAACGGGTTCCGCGCTGGACGCCGCTGGCTCAGGCGCGGCCGTCGCTGACGGCTCTGCCGGCGCTTCTTCTTCCTTCTTGCAGGCGAGCAGCGCAAAGATCAGACCAGCTGCGGCGATGGCAGTGGACGCACGTGCGGGGTTGATAACCATCCGTAAGTTCCTCCTCGGGGCCGGACCCTACACGAAAGCCATGAGGGCGCCCACAGCGCAATACGTTCGACCTAGGCTTTTGATCCCAACGCCGGACGTCGGTTTCGCGTTCGGTAGCGGAGCCGCCTGAACCTTCGCGCGCTGGCCCGTCACGAGGCGCCGTGGAAACATCAGGCCGCGGGGCTTCGGTGAGGACCACAGGCGTTCCTCACCCCCAAACCGCTCGCCATTTGCGAAGGCTCCGGGCGCGAGTCCAAAAAAACGCGAGATGGTTTCAGCTCACGCCTTGTGAGCGAGCCTGCGGAAACGCTCAGTCTTTGGGGGCAGGCGGTGTGGTTTCAGACACGGGCGGGCGTTGCTTGAGGCAGCGATCGACCGCCGCGTGCAGCTCGGCCTTGTCGTGCTTCGGGAGCGTGGGCTTACCCATCACGTTCAGTCCTACCCGGTCCAACGTCAGCTCGCCGCTCGAGAGCCACACGAACATCGCGCGACCCTTGATGTTGTCGAAGGGCACACCGCCACCTCGACCGCCATTCCACGCGCGAGAGTCCTGAGAGTTGTTGCGGTTGTCGCCGAGCACCCAAACCTCGCCGGGCTTGACCTTGTAGGGACCCTCGTACTGATCGCGCTCGCCGTCCTGAAACAGCGTGAGGTAGCTCATATCCCCGAGGAACTCGACGAAGAGGTCACCCTGACGCGGATCGTCGCCCTCCATGTATTCGTAGTGGCCCACCTTGCAGTAGGGCACCTTCCAACCATTGAGGATCGGGTGTCCGTCTTGGACTGCCAGCGTGTCTCCAGGCAGCGCGATGACGCGCTTGATGTAGTCCTGGCGTACGTTGTCGGGGTTCGGATCGGGGTAGATGAACACCATCACATCGCCGCGCTTCGGCGGCAGACTCGCGAACAAGCGCGTGTCCGTGAAACGCAGCTTCGGGCCGTAAGCGAACTTGTTGACGAAGATGTGATCCTGAAGCTGCAGCGTGGGCAGCATCGACCCGCTCGGGATCTTGAAGGCCTCGACGACGAACTCTCTGAGCAACAACGCCACGAGGATCGCGACGCCAATCGACTCCGCGTACTCGCGCACCTCGCTCTTGCGCCACGGAGACAAGTGCCGATCCACCAGCACGCTCGCGCTCTCGTACGCTTTCTCGAAACCGGTTTCATCGAAGGGGATGCGCTCGAGCTCCACGCGCAGCGTCTCCAGGGCGAAGTCGAGCTCCTCTCGGGCGCTGGTCTTCACCAGCCGCTTCACTTGTTCCGCGCGGCGATCGAGTATCCGTGCGGCTTCGTCCAGGAGCTGAGCCGCGTGCTCGTAGTCGCGGCGTAGCTTTGGGGGCACGTCTGCGCGTCCACCAACACCGAGGTGCTTCGACAACGGGAGTTGATGCCGATAGTGATACAGCACCATCTCCACGATCGTGAAGAACGCGATCCCCGCCGGTACTGGCTGCTCCTTGATCAACCACGCCATGCGCCCGAGCAGGCTCAGTGTGTCTGTGTCGTCGGACGCGGCCAGCACAGTCACCGCAAGCCAGGCGACCGCAAGCGGTATCAGGAAGAACCAGACCAGCAGGAACACGTACCGCAGAGCAGGTTGCGGGCGCACGGAAGTAGTGGAGTCGGCCAAAGCGCGGGACTCTCTTACCTGTCGGACTGACTCTGGGCAACCTCCCGGGCTCGAGCACGGAGCCGGGGCGGGTTTTTTGGGGGGAGAGGCCCGCTGGGCAAGCTACTGCCGGTCCCCGAGCTGAACCAGGTAGTCGAGCTTTGCGGCTCGATCGTCGCCTGCCACTTGCGGCGGGTTGGTCTGTCCGACCCCGGAAGCATTGTCCACAATCAGGTAGTAGATCCCCTTGGGCAGCGGCAGGTAGCCCTTCCACGGCTGGCCCTGGGTCACGACGTTGTCCAGCAGCGGCTGCATGGGCAGCGCGGCCGGGCCTGGGTTCGTGACGTATTGCTGAAGCATCTGATCGCCGGGTCCTTTGGGGAGCACGAACACGTCCACGGCGGCGGCGCCGTCGAGCGCCGCGGTGAAGTACAGCGCCTGATCGTCGTCGGTGACTTCGAAGCCGCCGATGAACTCCTGTTGCCCTTGGTGGACCTCGGTTCGGTTGTTCTCGAGAGCGACCTTGGAGGTCTTGCTCACCTGGAAGGGCTTGAAGGGTTTGCCGCCCAAAGCGATCACGCCCATCCCGAAGTCGGTTTCACCCTTGTCGCTGTAGCGAATCACGGTGAAGCCACGGCTCAGCTGGGAGTCGACGAGCTTGCGTCCCGCCGCGTTGGCATCGAAGCCCGCGAGCGACATTCCAGCCTTGGCGAAGCTCGACTCGACCAAGCCCACGTTGAAGTTCGTCGCCTGAATATTTCTCGGGCGGAAATAGATGTACATCGCGTCATCCTTGACGCGGAAGTCCGGCGCGTACTCGATGAGCCCCGAGCTGGTGAAGCCGATGCGCGAGCTCAGGCTTGTCCAGCCGTAGCCTTTGCCGGAGTACTGCACGACGATGCTCTTGCGGTTCTCTTCGTCGATCAGCTGGGACTGACAGCTGTCCGCAAAGAAGCGACCGGCGACTGGCTGGTCGTCTGCCAGCTTCAGTGGCACACCGCGGCGGGTCATCTCGAAGCAGAAGCGGTCGAGACCAAACTTCAAGATGTCGAAGCGCAACGAGCGGTTCTCGGGGTCGTTGATCACGCCGGGGCCGAGCACCGTCACCGCGTCGTACCCCAAGGCCTCCTGATTTGGACAGCCAACCAACGCTGGCGCGAGCAGACTCGCGGCACACAACCAAGCAAAACGTTTCAGGCGCATCGCGGCGCAGCATAGCAAAGCGTCGGCTGAGTCCAGGCCTTCCGTTGACAGCCAGCGCGAGCTGGTTTCAGAGTCGCTCCCGATGACGCAGCACTCAGAGCCTGTTGGTGTCGACCGTCCGGGCGCGAAGACCGCCGTGATCGGCGCCGGCGCGTGGGGTACCGCACTGGCGCTCCTGCTCGCGGGCAAAGGCCTGCCTGTCTCACTCTGGACCTGGCAAGAGCCTCACGCCGAGCGCATGCGCCAGGAGCAGGAGAACCAGGAGTTCTTGCCTGGGTTTCCCCTGCCGCCAAGCATGCAGATCACGAGCGACCTGGGCGTGGCGCTGGCCGAGGCTGAAGTGGTCCTGCTGGTCGTGCCTTCCGACGTCTTTCGAGAGACCTTGGAGCGGGCGCGGGAGCTGATTCCCCCGAGCGCGAGCCTGGTCACCGCGACCAAAGGCATCGAGCAGGGCAGCTTGATGCTGATGAACGAGGTCATCGTCGATGTCCTCGGGTCGCAGGCGAGTGCGCGGGTGGGCGTGTTGAGCGGCCCAAGCTTTGCGAAGGAAGTCGCCTCGGGCGTGCCCACGAACATCGTCATCGCGGCGCACGATCCGGAGCTCGCCGAGCGCCTGCAGCAGCACTTCGCTACCGGGCGTTTCCGCGTGTATTCCAGTGACGACCCTGTGGGAGTAGAGGTCGGCGGCGCACTGAAGAACGTGATCGCGATCGCTGCGGGTGCCTGCGACGGTTTGGGGTTCGGTAACAACACCCGCGCGGCGTTGATCACTCGAGGGCTTGCGGAGCTGAGCCGTCTCGCGGTGGCCAAACAGGGCAATCCGCTCACCCTGGCGGGCCTCGCGGGCATGGGCGATCTCGTGCTGACCTGCACGGGCGAACTCAGCCGTAACCGCACTGTCGGCTTCGAGCTCGGTCGCGGCCGCGAGTTGAGCGACGTGCTGGGCGGCCTGGGTCACGTTGCGGAGGGCGTCAAAACCGCTCGCAGCACCTACGATCTCGCCCAACGCCTGGGGGTTGAGCTGCCCATCTGCTTCGAGGTCTACCGAGTGCTCTACGAGGGCAAGTCCCCGCATCGAGCCGTGGAAGACGTCCTCACGCGACCTCTCAAGCGTGAGCTCGACTGAGCGAGAGAAACTGGATTGAATCTCGCCATCGCGGTACGTGTCCAAACTGAAAGCCCATGAGAGCCGGATCGTCGAAACCAAACGCGAGTAACTCACGGCGCGCCGCGCGCTGTGCGAGCGCCTTGCTTGCGCTGGGGGTGTTCAGCCTGAGCGATCACGCAGCAGCGCAGTATCCCCCGCAACAGTATCCGCCTCAGCAGTACCCTCCTCAACAGTATCCGCCCCAGCAATATCCGCCCCAGCAATATCCCCCGCAACAGCAGCCATACCCCGGACAGCAGCCCTATGGGCAGCCGGGCTACTATCCCCAACCCACGGTTCCGCGAGGAAAGGCTCGCTCGACGGACCTGGAGATCGGGACGCTCTACGGGACGTCGGTGGCCTATGGTGTGGGGCTCGGCGTCTGGATTGACGCAGAGGCTGGACTCGATGACCCGGGACTCGCCTTGATCCCACCCGCGATTTTGGGTGTGGCCGCTCCGGTGGGTGTCTACTTCCTGGACGACCCGGAGATGCCACGCGGCATGCCGAGCACGATCGCTGCTGGCATGGTGATCGGTGCAGGCGAGGGGATCGGGATCGCCGGCTATCAGTTCGTCACCGCGGACGAACAAGACGCCTGGGGCTTCAGGGGTCTTGCGCGCTCGGTGTCGCTCGGCGCCACGCTTGGCGCGGTCGGTGGGTACGCGCTGGCGTACTACGAAGAACCGTCGCCCAAGACGGCGATGTTCGTCTCGAGCGGCACGGTGTGGGGAACTGCCATCGGTGCGATGTTCGGATACGGCGCCAGCAACGCCGATCAGGATTACGGTCAAGCGAATGACAAGGCCGCGTTGGGTGGTCTGATCGGGTTCAACCTTGGTCTGGCCGCGACCGCCGGGTTGTCCGCGGTCTACATTCCCAGCTGGGAGAGCTTGTCGTGGATGTGGGCCGGCGCCGGCATTGGCGCTGCTGCTTCGCTGCCCGTATTCCTGTTCTACGCGGGCGATGGCGGGCCACCAGCCAAGCGAGGATTGATCTTCACGGGCACGGCCACGACCCTCGGCCTAGCGGCAGGTGCGATCTTCTCCTCGGATCCATCGGACTTCGGCGCGAACGAGCAGCGCGCGACCGAGTACGCGCGCGCCACACCCGGCGTCAGCATCGACTACGTCGCGCCGTTCGCGGATTCCAATGCGTTCGGCATGCAGGTTGGTGGGCAGATCTTCTGATTGACGCACCACGGCTCGCTGCTGCAGGTCACAGCCGTCGCAGCAAGCGCGCCTCTGGAGACGTCGCAGTTATCCCTCTGAAACCAAGCCTGTCCGAGGTTTGGATTCCGGGCTAAGGTCCCTGCCACTCCATGGCGATCATCCGTTACTTCGCGCCCCAGGGTCAGCCGATCCTGGTGCCCATCACCAAGCCGGTGACCACCATCGGTCGAGCCCTGGGCAACGACGTTCACGTCCCCGATCGCAGCGTTGCAGACCACCACGCGCAGGTGGTGTTCAACGGCCGAGACTTTCAGCTCGAAGAGCTGGATCGCCAAGCCGACATTCTGATCAACGGGAAGAAGAAGCGGCGCGCTCGGCTCGTCGATGGGGACCGTCTAACCCTGGGTGAGGCGCACCTCGGCTTCAGCATGTTCAGCGAGCTGCCGCGCCCGAGCCGCGAGGAAACAACCGAAAGCGGCGGCGCGCCGTCGGGCATCAACGAGGTCAGCGGCTTGCGCAAGTTGCACGCTTTCAGCGAGCGACTGATGACGACGGCTTCGGTCGACGACTTGCTCGAGACGCTGCTAGACGCCGTGGTGGAGTTCACCGGGGCCAAGCGTGGTGTCGTGCTGCTGGTGGACCCGGAAGAGTCCCAGAGCACGCCCCGGGTCCGCGCTTCACGTCATGTGCGCCGCGAGGCCATCGAGGATCCCTCGGGCCAGATCAGCGACAGCATCGTGCGGCGAGTGATCGACTCGAAGCGTCCGGTGATCGTGAGCGATGCGCTGAGCGACACCACCTTCGGATCGAGCGAAAGCGTGATGGCCCTGCAGCTCTCCAGCGTGATGTGTGCCCCGCTGCTCAGCCAAGGCAACGTCATCGGTGCGCTCTACGTGGCGAATGACGAAGTGAAGCACCTGTTCGAGCGCAATCAGCTGGATGTGCTCACGGTGTTTGCGGGGCAGGCGTCGCTCATCTTGCAGAACGCGATGCTGCTGACGGCGCTCCGCGCCGACAAGCGCAAGCTCGAGGCGGAGCTCAGTGACAAGCGCTTCGGGCAGATCATTGGTGCGTGCCCCTCGATGATGGAAGTCTTCCGCAAGCTGCAGAAAGTGGCCGCGACGGACATCGGTGTGTTGATCACCGGGGAAACGGGCACCGGCAAGGAGCTGATCGCCCGGGAGATCCATCGCCGCAGCAATCGTGAGCGCGGGCCATTCATCACCGTGAATTGCGGCGCCATCCCGGAGAACCTGATCGAGAGCGAGATGTTCGGCCACGTGAAGGGCGCATTCACGGGTGCCATCGCGAGTCGTCCCGGCAAGTTTCAGCAGGCCGACGGTGGCACATTGTTCCTGGACGAGGTGGGGGAGCTGCCCTTGTCCCTCCAGGTGAAGCTCCTGCGCGCCATCCAAGAGCGCGTCGTGATGCGCGTCGGAGACAGCAAGCCCGAGAAGTGCGACATCCGCATCGTCGCCGCAACGAACCGCAACTTGGACGAGATGATCAAGACCGGGGAGTTCCGCGAGGATCTGTACTACCGGCTCAACGTCGTCAACCTGTGGCTCCCGCCGCTCAGAGACCGCGGAGACGACGTCTTCATCATCGCCAAGGCGCTGCTCAGCAAGTACGCTGACGAGATGGCGAGCAGCGTGCGCGGCTACTCCCCTCAGGCGCTGGCGGCGATCAAAAAGTACAACTGGCCGGGCAACATCCGGCAGCTGGAAAACCGCATCAAGAAGGCGCTCGTGTTGTGCGACCAGAGCCTGCTCTCCCCCGAGGACATGGACCTCGGCCCCGAGGCGCAGGAGCCCATCGTCCCCCTCGAGAAGGCCAAAGAAGACTTCCAGCGTCGCTATGTGCTCGAAGTGCTCGAGCGCAACAACGGCAACCGCACTCAGACGGCCCGTGACCTGGGCGTCGATCCGCGAACCATCTTCCGCTACCTCGAGAAAGAGCAGAATCCCATGCCAAGCGGAGCGACTGGCGGCGCTGAGCGCGACTCCTGAGCGGTGACCACGACCAAGCAGCGCCTGCTCGTCGCACTGGCCGAGTTGGCCCACGAACGTCCTCTAGACCGCATCGCGATCATCGATGTGGCAGAACGAGCGGGTGTCAGCCGACCCACCGTGGTGCGCCATCTGGGCGACAAGCAGCGCCTGCGACGTATCCTTGAGGAAACTCGAGGCGCCCATGCCCCAGAGTCCCTGCGCGAACGCTTGGTGCACCTCGCGCTAGCCCAGTGGGGCACGAGCGGTGAAGGGGCACCGTCGGTTGCGGAGCTCGCCGCTGCGGCGGGCGTAGCCAAAAGCAGCATCAGCTGGCATTTCTCCCACAAGCGCGACCTCTTGGTCGCCATCGCGGAGTACCTCACCGGCCTCTACGACACTTCCGGTTTGTGGGGGGGAGAGGGGCAAGCGCCGGCGCGCGGCGGATCGCGAAGTGAGGGTACCCGTGGGGGAGGCGCAGCAATCGAGCTTCGACTCGGTGTGGATCTCTTGCTCAGGCGTCGCTTGGAGTTTTGCCGTGCGGTTCCCCGCACGACCATGGCGCTCGCCTGGTTGCGGCGCGCGGGCCCAGAGGACGCCCAGACGCTGCTAGACGAGAGCGAGCGCGACTTTCGGCGAGGCGTTGCGGAGTGGCTGTCCGTGCTCGCCCGGCGGAGAGAGCTGGAACCAGGCAACGACATCGAGGCTTGGATCGCGGTACTCGAGACGTTGTTGCGTGATCTCGAGCAACGCCCAGGCCAGCTGTCTTGGGCAGACCGCATCGGCGCGCTGCTCGTCACGAGCATCGCCCGCCGCGAGTAGTCCGCGCGACCATGCCGGGGGTGTTGTCGCAGCTTGGGTGTGGTCAAATGACAAGAGGGGCGCCGATGCTCGGCGCCCCTCGAGGTGCTTCGGGTGTCAGAGCTCAGTGCACGCTGCCGGTCAGCCAGGCAAAGGCCGGCACCATCACTTCTTCGGGGCTTGCGAGGCCTTGTCCCGGACTGTGACTGACGCGGCCGTTCTTTGGATCCACGCGGAAGCCATGGTCGCCGAAGATCATGACCAATGTGCGGGGCGGCAAGCCAGCCATGTGAGCCCAGAGTACCTCTGCCACCTCCGCCGCGAGGCTCCAGAGCGCGCCTGGGCGCGCGGCGCCCGGTTCTGTGATGCGAGACTCCACGAGGTCGAGCTTCATCACGTCGCGGTGTCCAGCGCGTACCCGTCGTAGGGTCGACGCCGCGCGGCCCCTTGCCACCGGTGCATCTCGTTCGCTCGCTACGGGTTCGCGTAGGCCCTGGGGACCGCGCCCCAGGAGCTCGAGTTGGGTTGCAGTGTTCGCGGGCAGCGCGGACCAGAGCAGCAGGCGCTCAACGCATGCTGCGTCTCGTCCAGCAAGCTCCTTGAGGTGTTCGTGCACCATCTGACCGAGGTCGAAGCGCAGCCCATCGACCAACAGCAGCTGCGCTTGCCGAGCGCCGTGCATGCGACCATGGCGCAGCGCGATGTCAGGCACGTCGAGCACCATGGTCGGCCGCTTGCCGCGGATCCGCAGGGCATCAAAGGCTTCGGAGTAGCTCTTCGCGAAGGCCGTCCCCCAACTCTCGATGGCGGCGTCTGCCTGGGCATTCAGGGGTTGCCCGAGGCGAGTTTCGACCAACGGCATGTATGCCGAGGTGAAGAGCCGCTCGACCACGGCGAGAGGCTTCGGGCCCCGCGCCGCTTCCAGGTCGCGCACCCACGCTTGCCAGGTCGCGTCAGGGACGGGGTCGAACTCACACTCGCTGCTCTCGGCGGGCTCCGGCTCGAGCGCGGCCGCCTCGGCTTCGGGTAGCGGGGCTGAGGTGTCGAGGTCACCCTCGAGCACCTCGAGGCTGGGTGCGGCGACCGCTTCGCTCTCGCTGGGTACGAGGGCGAGGCGCTCACCCTCGACCGCGGCGACGGGGGCTTCGACCACGGTGTGCTGCGACTCCGCCTCCTCGTTCACGATGTCCGTGGCTAGGTCGCTTTCGACCTCAGCATCCGCGCTCACCAGCGGTGCTTCCTCGTCGGAGCTGAAGGGCGGGTCGATGGGGGCGACCTCGGGAGCCCGAGAGCTGCGGTCCATCGCGTCCTGGTGATAGTCGCTCGCCTCGAAAGACGCGCTCGGCGCGCTGGAATCGTAGTGGATCGCACGCGTCGGCAGCGGGCTCTCCTCTTGGGTGAGCATGGCGGTGAACCCGTCGCTCAACGGTGAGGGCTCGGGCACTGCGATGGGTGCAGGCGCCTCGTCCGGCTCGCTCTCCCCCCCAAACGCGACGTCTTCCGCGTCGGCTTGAGCTGCGGCCTCAGCCGTTGCCTCGTCGGCGGCTTGCCAGTCGCTCTCGGGCAGCATGGGAGACTCGTCCAGCTCTTCGTGCTCGATGGCTTCCAGGGCTGCTAGCACGGAGCGGAAAGCCAGTTGGCGTGCGCCGCCTTCAATTTCCGCAGGGGAATCTTGGGGTACCTCGGCCAGTGCGGCGATGGGCGCCGCGACGTCGTGCGCTGCAGGCGGCAGTTCGCTGCTGACTTGGTCGCCGGCGTTTGCAGCGATCTCGTCGCTGGGATCCACCTCGTCGCTCGCGTGCGCTGCGTCTGCGGCCGGAGGCTCCGGCTGACTTGCTGCGGCTTCCGCCAAGCCGAGGGCAGCTTCGGACGGCTCGAGCCGCGTCTCGGGTTCGCCTTCAGGCGCGGCAGCTTGCGCTTCCGCGGGGGAAGCATCTAGTCCGAGTTCCAGCTGGGGCGACGGCTCTTCGAGCTCTGATTCGGTTGACTCGACGTCAGCTTCCAGCGCGCTGGTTTCTTCCGCTAGTGCGGCAGGAGCGACGCCCGCCCGCGGGGGAGGCGGGGGAGGTGCGCTGAGACGGCTGGGCGGAGGCGGCGGGCTCGCATCGTGCAGTGCCCTCGCGAGGTCGGCGGGGGAGTACTGGCCGTCGTCGTCCAACCAGTCCGAGAGCTGCTCGCTCTCCTCCTCGGTGTCTGCCTCGAGCTGAATCCCCACGGGACTGTCCACGAGGAGCGTCTCGAGCGCGACGGGGCGCGTGTAGATCCCGAGGTAGCGATCGCGCACATCGAACAACAGTCGCACCCGCTTCTCGGTGGCCGCTCGCAGCCACCAGCGAAGCACCGCGCTGTCTTCAGCGTCCAGCGCCCCAGCCAGGTTCGTCAGGCGCGCGAGGGTGTCGAACATCAACACGAGGCCCGTCGCGCCAACGCTGCGCGCGCGGTAGAGCTGATCGCTCAACGTTGCCTCGAGGTTCGTTGCTGCTCCAAAGCCAGCGGGGCCGGCGGCCCTTCCGGCTAGCTGCTCCTCGATCGCGGCATCGACTACCAGCGCGAGTTGTCCCCGCTGCTGCGCGCTGGGCGCCGGGACGCTGACCCACAACAGGCCCGCCTTTTCCGCGCGGGCGCGCAGCTCGGACCGTTCTTTGCGGGTGACCAGCCGCGCCTCGGCGGTGACGGGCCAACTCAGCGCGGAAACTACACTTGTCCCTAGCGAGGGCAGCGGCGTTGCCCCCGTCAGCTTCAGGGCATCACCCGCGGGGCCAAGCACCGCATCCCGGCTGAAAGCAGCACCGCGTTCCCACTCGCTATGCATCGACATACATAACCCCAGTGCCAGAGAGACCCGAGCTGGGAAAAGTTTTTGGCAAAGCTCGGGCGTCGCTGGGCGGGCCCCGGGCGTCCCTCAGCGCTGTTGCAAAGCGCTACCCTAGCGGCGAGATCGAGCCGGTCGTGACCACCTGGGTCAGTCGACCTGGCGCAAGGGAATTCGACGCGCTCTATCAAGCCGGCTGAATCCAGCCACTTGGGGAATTCGAAGAAGCTTGATCTGACCCCGTTGACGTAGCTCGTCCGGGACAAATACATTCGTCCATGGCCCCTCTGCGGGGTTCGCCAGGTGCAGACAATTGAATCCCTTACAATGCGTTGAACCCGGGAGACCGAACACATCAGGAGCGCTAGGCCCAGACCAACTCACTGGGAAGCCAGATCGATGTGAGGAGTCGCCCACCTAGCTAAGCTAGGGGTTCATTCGTCCTGCAATACCAGCGAACTTTGCGGTACGGGCTTCCCTGAACGGGCTGGCTATGCCGGCCCGTTCGCCTTTGGGGGGCTGTCTCCCCTTTCCGAAGACGCGTAGCGACACCTCGCGGATCCACTGTCAGCGACAGGTTGCAGCGTCGCCCGATAGCCCACGGAGGCTGGCCCAAGCCAGCGTGGAAACATCCTGTCACGGCGAGTCGTGTACGGAAACGTGAGAATCTTCCAAGGCTTCCGTCGCGCGGCTCGGTCGGCTACGGTCAGCGCGATATGGGGACTGACGGGATCACAGCGCGCCTCCACTGGAGGCGATTGGGTGGACGACTCGGCTTACCAGCGATGGTCTTGGCGGGTCTCGCGTTCCTCGCTCCAGGGGTCGAGGCGGCGAAGGTAAAGGGCAAGGTCACCAACTTCATGGAGTTGGAGAACCCGGTTTGGGCCGAGGCGAAAGAGCCCAAGAATCGCGGCTATTCCTTCCGTGAGCCGGTCCCCACCGTGCCCGCGAAGTTCCGCAAGCTCTTCCCCCACATCCCCAAAGAGCTGTGCGTCGCTCTCATCGCAAAGTCCGTACAGAAGCCGCCGAAGCCGATCCTGATCCGCGTCGGTGGCGGGCGAACCACCCCGGTGACCATCGTGGTTCCTCCGGGAACTCAGTTCACGTTCCAGAACACGGACCCGTTCGTCCACCAGCTCTATGGTGTCGGGATCCCGACGTTCAACCCGGCGAACACGGTGCGCGGTGGGACCCGCGACTGGACGGTGCCGAAGGCCGGCAGCTACGAGATCCGCGACAAGCGCGCTCCGTCGCTCCGCATGTGGATCGTCGCCGAGAGCAACGTCGCGGCGATCGCGTATCCCAACCTCAAGGGTGAGTTCTTGCTCGATGCCAAAGAGGCCGGCGACTACGACATCCAGGCATTCTTCGCCGGCAAGAAGGTCGGCCCAGCGACTCCCGTCAGCGTCTCGCGTGACTTGACCATCAAGGATGAGATCAAGGTCGCGCCCGATCCGAAGAAGGAAAAGGCGAAGGACGACGACGACGAGAAGGCAAAGGACAAGGACAAGAAGTAGATGCTCGCCTCACGCTTTTGGTACGTGGTGCTGGCGTTGGTGCTCGGTGCGAGCATCTTCGTCTTGCTGCTGGCGACCAGCATGTACAACCGCGCGGGTCTGCGCGCGATGGATGAGGGCCTGAGTTCCGACTCGCAGGTCGTCAGCTGGTACTTGAAGAACGACGCGCGCGAGCGCTCGGCCCAGCTGATCAAGTTCGCCCTCAACCAGGACATCGCCAAGCAGCTCTCCAAGGCCTCCGCGGCGGAGGGCAAGATCCCGAGCGACGTGCGGGACAAGCTCCTCGACGCGCTGAAGAAGGTCAACTCACGTATCCCCGAGGAAGACGCCTTCGACGCGGTGTTCGCGGTGGACCAAAACGGTCGCGTCGTGGCCCACCTGGGCTATGAGCAGGCGAGCGGTATGGAAGACTTTGAGCTCGGCGGCTACCCCGTAGTGGCTGACGCACTCCACGGCTACATTCGGGACGACACCCTCCAGCTCGACCGGCTCTACCGTGTGGTTGCGCGACCCGTCGAGTTCGACCTTGGGTCAATGCCTGCAGGTGCGGTGATCGGCGCGCGCGTCATCGACCAGAAGTTTGCGCGCACGCTCTCTCAGCGTACTGGCGCGGCCGTGGCTTTCTACATGGACGGCGCGAGCACCGTCTCCGCAGCCCCCGAAGGCTTCGACAAGAGCCAGCTCGATCAAATCAACAGCGACCTCAGCGAGGCGCTGCTCGATGAGAACTACGTTTCCGTGGGGCGTAGCCCGGCGCGCACCCTGGGCGGAAACGTTCGCGTCGTCTACTCGCAGCTACCCGGTGAGGCTGGGCAGCTCGGCGCAGGCTACGTCGTGGGTCGTCTTCCCGCACAAGTCGATTCCCCGTTGGCCTTCTTCAAGCAGGCGGACGACAAGGACAAGGCGCAGGCCAATGTTGGGCTGGTGGCAGGTGCGGTCGCCATTGCGGCGTTCCTGGGCCTGATTTTCTCGTTCCTCGAGCACACGCGGCCTATCAACACCTTCAAGAACGAGTGCATCAAGCTCGCGAAGGGTGAGATCGATCAGCTCACTCCGTCGAAGTTCCGCGGCATCTTCCGTAAGATCGCCTCGGATGTGAACGACGGCATTGACCAGGTCGTGGCCAAGGGCGGCGGCTCTCCCAGACGCGCAGCGGACCTCGGCAGAGTGCTCGGCGACATCCCGGACCAACCGGTGATGAGCGCGTTTAGTTTCCCCGGGGATTCAAATGCGACGCCCGAGCCCTCGAGCCCGGGCGCCGCGCCTGAGCCCTCGCGGCCGAAGCCGAAGCCCAAGGCGCCCATGGCGGAGACTCAAGGCTCTGCGCCTTCCCCCGTGGTGTCCTCCCCAGTTGCTGCATCTTCCCCTGGCGCTGCGCCGAGCCCGCCGAAGCGTCCGCTCCCGAAGCCCCCAGGTCGACCCGGTGCGTCAGCGCCCAACGCCGCGCCCGCGGCTGAGGCCGCTGCGTCCGCCGAAGCCGGGGGCGAGCCCTCCGAGGCCGAGGAATGGCGTCAGGTGTATGAAGACTTCGTTGCCACCAAGCAGCAATGCGGCGAAAAGACGGAGGGCTTCACTTACGAGAAGTTCGAGCAGACCCTGAAGAAGACCCGGGAGGCCTTGATGAGCCGCCACCAGTGCAGCCGGGTCAAGTTCAGCGTCTACGTGAAGGACGGCAAGGCCGCCCTCAAGGCAAGTCCGATCAAGGACTAAGGCCGGGTTCGAAGCAGGGGAACAGATGCAGGGACCACAGGAGACACTCGCCATTCGCGTCGCCAGCCGGCTGTCCGGTCGCTCTCCCGCTGGAGCTCAGGCTCTCGGCGGTGGGGCCACTGAAGAGGAGCGGCGGTCGCTTCCTCGGGGAAGTAGACGTCGTGGCATACGTCGGCTGACCACGCTGGGAGTCGCCCTCGGCGCTAGTCTGGTTGCGAGCTCTGCCTTCGCGACCAGCGCGCTGGAAGTGCCCGACAATGGCACACAACAGATGGCGCGCGGCGGCGCCTGGGTGGCGCGGGCAAGCAACTCCCTGGCGACCTACTACAATCCGGCGGCCCTCAGCGGCCTGCAAAGCGGCGCGCTCTTGGGCACCAACCTGGTGTTCAACAAGGAGTGCTTCACGCGGCTCGACACCGATGGCCAGCCGGCTCGGCCGAACGTGCCAGGCGTGACCTACCAAGAGGTCTGCAACGAGAACTCGGGTACGCCAAACCCCATCCCGCACCTCGCTGGCAACCTGCGACTTAGCGATTCCCTGGGGATCGGTCTGGCGTTCCTGCCTCCGTCGTCCCTCGGCAAGATCACCTTCCCCGAGGTTTCGGATGCCAAGGCGGGCAACACGACGGTGCAGTTCGCATCGCCTCAACGCTACATGATCCTCGAGGTCGACGGCGTGCTGCTCAACCCGACGCTGAGCGTGGGTTACGCCGTCAGCGATCAAATCCGTCTCGGCCTCGGCTTTGTCGCCGGCTTTGGCAACCTGAAGCTCTCCAATGCCGCCATGGCTCAGCCGAGCGCGAATGATACGCGCGACAACGTCTCCGGCGATGTGAAGGCGGAGGTCGACGTCACGGACCTGTTCATCCCGGGGTTCGTGTTTGGTGCGCTGTACTCAGCGACCGATCAGATCGACATCGGTTTCGCTTTGCACTGGCAGGATGCCTTCAAGGGCAAGGGCGACATCACGGCGACCTCGGGCTACTGGGGAGCCAACGGCCGCCTCTCGCCGGATGGTGGCACCGCGTCCAAGAGTCAGGACGCAGGAGAGGATCTGGTTTCTCTGGAGATCCCGAATCCGCTGCAGGTGCGCCTTGGCGTCGCGTTTCGCCAACCTCGAGACGGGGCGCCTGGTTACCTCGCGGAAGCGGCAGAGCGCGATCCTTTGAGCCAAGACGTCTTCGATATCGAGCTCGATCTCGAGTACACGAAGAACAGCGACTTCGACGCGATCAAGGTGCGGGTCCCCAAGGATACGGTCCTGATCTACAGCGGCACCGCCTCGGTTGGCGCCGTACCGGAGAACTCAGACATCGCGCTGAACATGAAGGACACCTTCGGCGTGCGCCTTGGCGGCGACTTCGTTGCGGTTCCCGATATGCTCGCTGTCCGCGCCGGCATGTGGTTTCAGACCGCCGCGGCGGACAGCGAGTACTTGCATCCTTCGCCCGTCGGCGGCGCGCGCTTCGGCTTGTCTGGGGGCGGTCAGTTCCGTATCGCCCCCGTAGACATCGAGCTCGGCTACATGCTGGTGAGCCTGCAGGAGATGGACAACAAGGGTAAGGGATCCATCACCGCCATCAGCGGCAACCAGGGCCTTGGCAGTCGCTCGCCCTACGCAGTCAACGGCGGCAAGATCAGCGGCACCGCCCACATCATCTCGGCCGGCGTCGGCGCCAAGTTCTGAACGGCCTAGCTCATGGAGCGGGAGGAGACGGCTGTCCCCTTCCGTTTTTCGGGGGTGAGGGGCGGCGTTTTCCGACCTAGCCGCCGCATTCAAGCCGTTTCGCCTAGAGGCCGGAGCGGATTGCGTCACCCGTCCGCTGGCACTAAGCATCCATCCCTCGGAGCAACCCGGGGCGGCGCCAGCGAGGCATAGCCGCGCCGAATCGTATTCCCCCGAGCTGGCTCCAACCGCCAGAGCGACCCATCGCGCCCCGTGCGCGCCCAGCTAGTCACAGGACCACCCCATGAGCGAAGCAGCCACTCACAACGTCATCATCATCGGCTCCGGCCCCGCGGGACTCACCGCGGCCATCTACGCCGCGCGCGCCAACCTGAAGCCGCTGTGTATCGAGGGCTTCAACGCCGGTGGCCTGATGCCGGGTGGCCAGCTGATGTTCACGACCGATGTGGAGAACTACCCGGGGTATCCCCAGGGAGTGAGCGGCCAGAAGATGATGGCGGACTTCCGCGAGCAAGCGGAGCGCCAGGGCACCGAGTTCATCACCAACGACGTCACGGAGGTCGACCTTTCCGCGCGGCCATTCAAGGTCTACGTCGGTGAGGAGCGTGAGCTCCACCTCGCGAAGGCGTTGATCATCTCCACCGGCGCGCGCGCGAACTACCTCGGCCTCGAGAGCGAGGACAAGCTCAAGAACAAAGGCGTCAGCGCCTGTGCGGTGTGCGATGGCGCGCTCTTCCGTGAGCAAGACGTGATCGTCGTGGGCGGTGGTGACACCGCGATGGAAGAGGCGCACTACCTCGCCGGCCTCTGCAAGAGCGTGACGCTCATCCACCGTCGCGATGACTTCCGCGCTTCCAAGGCCATGCAGGATCGCGTGGTGAACCACCCCAAGATCAAGATCCTCTACAGCCACGTCGTGACCGAGGTGCTCGGCGTTGCTGAGGACGCGGTGAGCGGCGTGCGAGTGAAGAACCTGAAGTCGGATGAGCTCAGCGACGTCCCTGCCAAGGCGATGTTCGTCGCCATTGGTCACACCCCGCTCACGGATCTTTTCAAGGGCAAGCTCGATGTCCACGACAACGGCTACCTCAAGGTCACCCCCGGCTCGACCCGCACCAGCATGGAAGGCGTCTTCGCCGCCGGCGACGTCGCTGACTGGACCTACCGTCAGGCCGTCACCGCCGCCGGCACCGGCTGCATGGCAGCCCTGGACGCCGAGCGTTGGCTCAGCGCCCAAGACAGCCACTGAGCGTCCGCGAGCCCGTCGCGCGGAAGGCTAGCAATTTCCGCGCGACAATTCAGTCTGGGGGTGTGTCTTCGCTCTGTCCCGCTTCTTTCGCGGTCCACGCCACCGCCACGGCGACGGGGTAGGCGAGCAAGATGCCGGTCACGAGCCGCATGGCGCTACTCGGCGGTCGCATGCCCAAGGCTTCGGTCCACACGTCGAGGATCATCGCGGCCGCCGCAAAGCCGACCCATAGACGGAGCGGCCACACGCTGAGGCGCGGGCGCATGAACAACGCGCCTAACCCCAAACCCAAGTAGATCCCTAGGCAGCGATTACATACCGGGAGGAAACGCCCGAGGATCTCGAAGGAGCGTTCGGGCTCGCGATGGCACTGGTAGCTGAACCAGGCGTCGAAGGGTGCGCCGAGCCAGGAGAGCGCTGGGATGTCGCTGATCGCCCACACCCAGAGCGGCGAAAAGCCGATCACCAGAAGCGCGACGCGCACGCTCCAGTAGAGCGCCTTGTACCGGCGCACAGTCGGCGTGGGTTCGCTGAGGTCGGGCTCGGCCACGGTCGCTTCAGCCTTGAGGCGTGCTACCTGGAGGGTTCTTCAGGTGCGCCATCACCGCCTTGAGGTCGTCCCACACTTCGCGCTTGGCCCGCGGATTACGCAGCAGGTATGCGGGGTGGAACGTCGGCATCACGGGGATGCGGCCCTTGTAGAGCCGCCAGCGGCCACGGATGCGTGTGATACCTCCGGTGCTGCCGAGCAGGCCCTCGACGGCGGTGGCGCCGAGCGCGACGATCACCCGCGGCGACACGAGCTCGAGCTGTTCCGTGAGGTAATCGCGGCAGGCTAGCATCTCGTCGGGAGCCGGCTTGCGGTTGTTCGGCGGGCGGCACTTCACGATGTTGCAAACGTAGACGTCTTCCCGCTCGATACCCATGGCGCCGATCATCTTGTCCAGCAGCTGCCCTGCCTTGCCCACGAACGGCTGCCCCTGCTGATCTTCGTCGAAGCCGGGCCCCTCACCGACGAAGCACACGCCGCTTTGGCCGTTTCCGCGTGCAAACACTGTCTGAGTGCGCTGTTCACACAGCCGGCACTGTTGACACGGCGTGATGCGTTGGGCTAGCGCCAGCAGGGCCGACTGCCGGTCAGCGAAATCCGGGAGCTCCCGTGGCGGCAACGGCGGTGCTGCCGCAGGCAGCTGAGCGCTTCCCCGGTCGCGCTCCCAGGCGGCGCTCGGCGGCAGCGGACTCCCGTGCGTCGGCGGCGCGGGGAGCGGGGGCTCTGGTGCGCGAATGCGCTCAGGTGAAGGTGCGTGGGGGGCTGGTGTCCGCTCTGGAGCGGAATGTGCCGGCGTACTCGCCGGCGCTGCCGCGCGGAAAGCTTCCGGCGGTCGCTCCCGTTGCGGCTCTTCGGCGGGCGGCTCACCGAGCGCACTCGGGCGCGCCGCGAGCAGCTCGGGGTCTGCGATGGAGAGGCCCATCGCGCCGGTCTCCACTTGCCACTCGAGGTGGACCCTCAACAGGCGCGTGAGTTCGAGCAGCTCGGCGCTCGGATCCAGCTCGTAGTCGCTGGCTGCTGAGGCGTCGGGCTCGCTCATTGTCGTCTTATAGCAAATGCAATAACGCGCCGCTTCCCGGGGGAGGCGGCGCGTTTGCGTGTTGGGTTGCGAAGGCTCAGAAGCCCATCATGATGCCAAGGCTCGGCTCGATCACCTGACCCGAGGAGGGCAGCATGAACATGATGTTCAAGTCGAGCACCAGGCCCATGCTGTCGGTCATGGCGTACATGGCGCCACCGCCAATCGCGCCGAAGCCCTGGCCGAGCTTCTTGAACGCGTCGAGCTGCCTCGCCGGAGCGTTGGCACCCTCACCCGTAATGCAAGGCTCATATTCGTTCGTCCCTTGCAACGGACCACAGTCGGAGATGGTGACCTTCAAGCTCGCGTCGACCTGGGCCATGCCACCACCCAGGTGGAGGAACGGGCGCAAGCCAAGGGCGCTCGAGTCGCCGAGCCAGTAGGAGCCGCGCACCTCCGCGTGAAACGGCAAGAAGGCGTTGCCACCTTCTGGCGTCGGACCACCGTTGAACGCGTAGCCCAGGCGCCCGCCGAGGCTGATGTTCGGCGTCACGAAGTACTCGGGGTGGAGCATCACGCGGATGGTGCCCAGGGCGAAACCACCGCTGATCTTGTTGCCTTGACCAGGCTGGGGGTTCTCGGCGTACTGGTTCTCCGTGCCGGGATCGAAGCAGGCGAAGCCTTCGTTCGCTTGGCTGTCTTGAGAGCAGACGTCGTCGCCGCTCAGGAAGGCCAGGTCGAAGCCGACCTCCGCACCGATCCACAGCTTGTGCTTCTTGCCGCTGCCGCCACCGCCGCCGCCAGCGCACTCGCCGTCGACGCACGAAGCGCCATCGCTGCAGTCGGAGTCGGAGGAGCACTGCCCGCCGGTCTCACAGGTGCCGTTTGCGCAGACGAGGCCTGACTGGCACTCGCGGGTCTCTTCACAGGTGGCGCCCCAGCCCTTGTCGCCGCGCTTGCCCGCGCCACAGCCCGGCATCCCGGGGGGACACTCGACCTCTTCAGCGCAGCGGTTCGGCGGGTCTTGGTCGGGGAAGGAGGGCGGCTCCTCATCCGTCGCGTTGACGGCGTTGATGGAGACCGGCTCGCGCTTGGTGCCGTAGTTGTCGATGGTGTCGCCTGCGGCGTCCTTCGCGCGGACGTAGAACTTCAGGGCGCCCACGAGCTTGGTTGCGGTGCAGGGGATCTCGGCGACGAACGCGTCGCCCTTCTTCTGCATCTTCAGCGTCGCCCACTTGTCTCCGCCGAACTCCTTGTACTTGAGCTCGGCTGACGTCGCGTCTTCCTCGGTGGTGCAGCTGACCGGGATGGGCCGCCGCGTCTCCACTTCGCTGACCCGGGGCTGGCAGTCCATGGCGCCCGCCGCGGGCTTCGGGGGCTTCGGGGTTGGAGGCGTGTCGGTGCCGCCGCCACCGCCGCTCCCGCCGGTGCTCGGGTTCGCACCCACAGCAGCGGCAGCGTCAGCGAACGCCTTCTTCGTGTCATCGGTCGCCAGCGCGTTGTCCAAGGAAACCTTGGGGTCGATGCTGAGCGCCTGCTGGAACGCGTCGGTCGCGCCAGCGAGATCGTTCTTGCCGCTTCCGCGAACGATGCCGACGTACATCCACGCTTTGGCGATGACCGGGCCGCTGCACTTATCGCCACAGGCCTTGATGGTGCCGGTGAGGATGGCTTCGGCCTTGTCGAACTCCGTCGCGAGGTAGTGCTGGTTGATCGCCTCGTCGATCTTCTTGGTGGCGGCGTTGTCGCGAGGCGCGGCGAAAGCCGTCGCTGCGAAGAGCGCGACGGCGAGGGCAGAGAGCCAAAGTAGACGGCGGTACACGGGTCATCCTCCGCTGAGCGAGCGGTAGTTCGGAAGGGTGGGTTCTAGCGAAAGCACCATGAAGGTACTTGAGGTTTAAAGCAACTCGCCTGGGCAGAGTTGGGGGTGAGGGGAGTGCAGCGAGCTGAGGCTGAAGCAGCTCAGGGTCGCTCGAGGCGACCCAGAACTTCAGGGTTTGTCGCAGCCTTCCTTTGAGCCCTCGGTGCGGACGAACTGCACGCGACGGTTGAGGGCTCGGTTGCGCTCCGAGGTGTTTGGCACCAGCGGTCGATCGAAGCCGTAGCCATTGCTGGTCAAACGGTCTGGATCGATGCCGTGGCTGACCAGGTACTTCATCACCGACTCGGCACGCGCACCGCTCAACTTCTTGTTGTACGCCTTGCTGCCCTTGTTGTCGGTGTGACCTTGGACCTCGAGCTTGATCTTCGGGTTCTTCTCCATGACCTCGACGACTGCGTCGAGCACCGGGAAGCTTTCCGGGCGGATCTTGGACTTGTTGAACTCGAAGTGGATCTGTTGCTTGATCTTGACTTCGCAGTCCGTGACCACGACGAGCGCCGGCTTGGTCGGGCAGCCCAGGGGCTCCTGAGTCTCCGAGCCGGGGGTGTTCGGACACTGGTCCTTGATATCGGGGACCTTGTCGCCGTCGTTGTCTGGGTCCGGACAGCCGTCGTCGTCCTCGTATCCGTCGGGATCTTCCGGATCGTTCGGACACTTGTCGGTCGCGTCGAGCACGCCGTCGGAGTCGTTGTCGAGCTCCGGGCAGCCATCGGCGTCCAGGTAGCCGTCCTTGTCCTCCGGCTCGAGCTCACACGAGTCGACGGAGTCGGTCAGGCCATCGCCGTCGGTGTCGGGATCGTCCGGGCAACCGTCGGAGTCTTGGTAGCCCTGGAAGTTCTCCGGTTCATCCGGACAGGCATCTTCGGGATCCAAGTAGCCGTCGCCGTCGCGATCCCCAGGAGCCGGCTTGGGCTTCGGCTTGGGGGGAGGAGCAGCCTCCACGAAGCCGCGCTCCGCGCAGTACTCCGGAGGCGACAGGAAGTTTGCGGCGTGGGCGTTGGGCTCGGCGATCCACAAGTGCTTCTGCGCCTTGGAGATGAAGCCTTGCTCGAGTTCGATCTGCGCGAACTTGAGGTGGCTCTGGGCCATCGCCAGCTCGCGAGGCGCGCAGCGGACCGCGCCGTTGCGCTCGGCCTGCTTGGTGATCTCTTCGAGGCCCGCGATCTGGCCTTTGAGCTTCGGCGCTTGTCCGCAACCGACGGCGACACTGCTCACCGCCAAGAGCGCGAAGCTACGCAACAGACGCTGCTTCATCGTCCGGCTCCTCGCCGCGCTTCGCGCGTGAGACGAATGGCTTTGTCCGCGTACTCTTCAGCGACTTCCGCGAGGTTCGAGGCGTCGCTGTAGTCGGCTTCAGCGGCTTCCATCTCGGCCTTTTCGAGATGCTCCTTCGCGTAATAGTACTCGTAGGGAGCGTACTTCTCAGCGTCCAGCTCGCGAGCCTCTTCCACCTTGTTGGAGGCGGAGTTGGCTTGGATGGCATAGAGCGTGTTGCCACAGCCAGCGCTGCCTGCGGCAACGAGCAGGGTCAAAGCAAAGAGCACACGCGCACCGAGACCGGTGGCTTGCAAGTTAGCTTTCAGAGGCAGCCTTGGATTGCGGGCCGCGCGAGTCATTCGCACGCAAGAACCGTCACCTTCGATCACATCGAACTCCACGTTGGATGTTTCTTCGATCTCACTTCTGACTTGCTCCGAAGGAGCTAGCCTCCGCCGCCTCGCGCCGTAGCCAGCCGAGGGATCCCTTCACGCTGCAAAACGCAGCAGCCGAGGTGGTCCGCACGGGTCCGTGTGAACGCGAGTCGACGACTCTCACCAAAGCCGGATGCGACGCTAGCAACGCGACGACTCATGCGTCAACTACCGACTTTTCTAGTGGATCGAGCCTCCAAGTCGGACTTCTGGAAGTTTCCAGCGGAAGCGCCTTTGGCCGTCACTTCCTGAAACAGACTACAGTCTGTTTGCGGCTGGGCTGACACACCCTGCAGGTCTTCCTAGGTTGGATGGAGCGACCGAGCAGCGCGCCTCACCCCCCAATCGTTGTTCGTTCGCGCTCCCGGGCGCGAGCCCCATTGCCGGCTTTTCAGGGATCAGTTCGGCCGGCTGCTTCAGCACGGAAAAAGCCGCGCGGAGGCTAGACTCGGCGCGGCTTGGAGACCCGCGGTACGCGACCGCGGTGGCTGAGCTGGTACTCAGATTTCGCGATACAGACCAATCACGACACCGAGCAACATCGTGTCGCGGAAGTCCGTCGCCCGCACCAGGATCGGCGCCATCCCGCTGTTTGCGGGCTGGAAGCGCACGTAGTCCTTCTCGGGGTAGTAGTACTTCACCGTGGCTTCGTCGCCGATCAGCGCCACCACGATGTCACCGCGACTCGCCGTGGACTGCTTGCGTACGAAGATGTAATCGCCACTCAAAATACCGGCTTCGATCATCGAGTCACCTTGGACTCGCAGGCCGAAGACATCGCGCCCACCGCCTTTGACCCGGACCCGGTCGATGCGCACCGTGTCGATCACGTTTTCGTCGGCGAGCAGCGGAAGGCCAGCGGCAACTCGGCCGAGGATCTGGATCTCCATCGAGTCGTCGTCGCCCGCGACCCGAGCGGCTTCCGCGACGCTCTCTGGCGTGTCGTCGCTCTGGTTCACCAGGCGGAGCGCGCGGCTCTTCATGTCTTCCCGCCGCAGGTAGCCCTTGCGCTCCAGAGCGCGCAGGTGGTCATTCACCCCGTTCGTGGAGCGAATGCCCATGTACTCGCCAATCTCTCGTAGCGTCGGGGGATAGCCGCGCTCTTCGATCGACTTGCGAATGTAATCCAGCGTCTGCGCTTGGCGCTTGGTCAGCCCTTGCATGGTTCGCGTAGGCTACTGAACGGGTGTGTGGGCGTCAAATTCTGTGCACGTTGATTTTCTAGAAGCTTGAAAATCAAGGCTTTTCATGCGGGCCCCGGAAGCGCCTCTGGGGGCAGAGCGCAGGCATATTCCGCGTTCGAGCGCTCAGAATTTCCCGCTGATGGAGAGGAACGTCAGCTTGTTGGTGGTCTCGCGAAGGCGCCCAACGAGCATGCGAACGATGGACCACAGCACTTCGTAAGCGAGGTCTTTGTGGAGGAAGAGCAGGTCGTCAAAACCATCCTTCGGGATGGCCAGGACGCGGCAGGTATTGTGAACCCGTGCGTCGGCGGAGCGCGGCGACTCGTCGAGCAGAGCCATCTCGCCGAACATCTGTCCCGGTCCCAGGATGGCCAGCGCTTCTTCACCCATGCCCGGTACCTCGCGGCTGATGCGCACGCGACCATCGAGAATCAGGTAGAGCTTATCCCCCGCGTCGCCGTGTTCGAAGATCTTGGTGCCGAGCTGGTGTGTCTCTTCGACGGCAACCTTGGCGATCAGCTCCAGAGCTTCGTCCTTCAGGCCGGCAAACAGTTCCACCTTGCGCAGCTGTTCGACTCGCTCGGAGGCCATGATGAACGGACTCTACACGACCTGATGGCTCCGCGTAGCCTTTCTGGCGCCCACCAAGCGTGAGCGGCGGCGTCCTCAGCGCGTGAAGGTCACGGTGAATGGTGGCGTGCTGGCGGTGATGGCTTTCCCGCTGGGATCGAGCGCCGGCGTGTAGCGCATCCGGAATGCGCAGGAGCGCGCCAGGGAGCCAAAGCCATTTCCTGGATCGGAGAGCACCTGAACCGAGGTGGCCTTTCCACTCGGATCCACAGTGACGCTCAGCCGCACGCGAGCGAAGTCGATCTGCTCCATGTCGGCCTGAGCCGGGAAGCCGCAGCTTGACCAGTTGGTGCCACGGGCTCCCGCGGCCCGCGACTTGTTTTCCTTCGGCGGAGGCGGGAGCGCAGGTGGGGGCTTCGACTTCGTGCCTTCGCCACCCTTCACGCCGTCTTTGCTGGTCACTGGATTGCGCACGGCGGTGTCCGAAGTGCCGTAGGAAGCGGTGGTTCCACCCGCATACCGGTCCCCTTCACCTTGGGTCATGGTGAAGTCCGTCATGTCAACGGGCTCCGTGGGGTCGGCCTCTGCGGTGAGCGTCTTGCCCGCGCTCGCGGGTTGAGCCGCCGTCTCTTTGATCGGATCCGCGACCTGCTCCTGAACCACCTCTTGCTCTTGCGGCTCAGGCTCGGGTTCCGGCTCCGGCGGCTTCGGCGGCTCTTTATCCATCTGGATATCGATCTCGTCGACGACGGCGTTGTCCACCGCGTAGCTCACGGCCGACGTGAACTCATCCATCCAGAACGGGGTTCTGAGCCCCTTCGCCGCCGCGGCTCCGTGCAGGAACAGCCCACCTACGACGCCGAGGAGCATGCCCCAACGCGTGATCCCACGATCGAGCGACAGCACCGCGACGAGTGGGTCGAGGTTCTTTTGTCCAATTGCATGGGAATCAACTGCTGTGGGGCGGGCGGCGACAGTCATAGCTATCCGTCACTACTGGCTGGCTTTGCGGTGGTTTCCCCCGGGGCGGCTTGCTGGACGCCGAACGCGACCTTGCTGATGCCTGCACGGTTCAGCAGATCGAGCACGTGAATCACGCGACCGTGCTCTACCTTTTTATCCGCGCGGATAACGGCACGGATGTCCTTGTTCTTGGCCTTCGCCGACTTTGCGAGGCCACTAACGGCCTCGTCGTCAGGGACCTCTTTCGAATCGACCATGGTCTTGCCGTCGGCGCTCAGCTCGACGCTGAACACCGTCTGGATGTCTTGGCCGCTCGCAGCCTTCGGCAGGTCCATCGGCATGCCCTGGCTCACGATCATCTTGGCGGTGACCATGAAGATGATGAGCAGCACCAGCGTGACGTCGACCAGCGGCGTCACGTTGATACCCGCGATCATTCCATCGTCGTCGTTGGAAGCTCCGCCAGCCACTGATTACTCCTCTTCGCTGGCAGACTCACCAGCGCCTTCTGCGGTGAGGTGACTCAGGAGTACCCGGGTCAGCGCCTCGGTGTTGGCGAGGATCGACTTCGACATGCGCATGAAAAGGTTGAACATCGCGACCGCTGGGATGGCCACCAAGAGACCGATCGCGGTTGCGATCAGTGCTTCGGCGATGGCTGCCATTACCTCTTGCGGCGCTGCTGCCATGGCGTTGGTGGCAGCATCGGATTTCCCGAGCGCCTTGAACGCCTGAACGATACCGATGACGGTACCAAACAGCCCGATGAACGGCGCGTTGTTGCCGAGGGTGCCGAGGTAAGCGAGCCACTTCTCGAGCTTCATGCGCTGCAGCGCCGCGGCGCCCTGCATGGCCTCCTCGGCGGACTTGGCGCCGCGATCGGCCTCCAGGAGCCCGGCGACGACCACCGCGGCCTCTGCGCTCGGAGACTGTTGCATGCGCTTGATGGCGCCCGGGATGTCGTTCTTGCGGAGTAAGCTGCGGAGCTCGTGGGCGAGACCCCCGATGTCGTCTCGCAGGCGCCAGTAGAAATAGGCGCGCTCCAGCATGATGGCGACGGAGATGATGCTCAAGCCGATCAGGAGCCACATTACCCAGCCGGCTCCAAAGTTGGTCATTAGGCGTTCGAGCCAGTGGACCAGGTTGTTGGTCATCGGGATTCCTCGTGCAGTCGGACGTGTGTCAGCGGGAGGGGGGAGGGAAGTGTTTGCTTGATGGGGCCCAGTGCGGCTCCCGTCCACCCGGTAATGCGGCAACTTGCGTGCCCAATCGGGCCGAGAACAAAGCGCAGCGGAGGGCGGCTGACAAGGGGCAAACTTCCCTACGTTTTAGCCAGCTCTACGGTTTGCGAGTGACACTTTCGAATTCTTGATGGGTTCGGTGCGCCCCGTGGTTCACACCCGAGCTAGGCGCACTTCGTCACACCTCGGTGTTTCCGAAGCCTAATTTGCGCTGCTCAGCGGGATTTGGCGGCCGCTCGCTTTCGCGCGCGTTCACGCTTCTTGCGCTCGAAATCGCGAGCGCGGGGCGAGCCTGCGGGGATCGGGCTGCGGAGTTTTTTCGGGCGAGATTCTCCGCCCAGGCGGCTGCAACAACGAAAGCCGATGGAATAGTCCGAGTACTTCGTGTTGTGGCCCGTCGTGAGGTACCCGCAGCCCTCACCGTTGATGTGCGTGTCCAAGTAGTAACCGCCCCGAAACGTTCCGCCTCGGTTCGCCGTCCACTCGTGCAGGTTGCCGACCATGTCGTACAGCCCGAACGAGTTCTTGCAGCCTTTGTAGGCGCCGGTCTTGGCGAGGGTCTTGGGCAGACGGTTCAGCCGCGGATCGTTCATACGGTCGATGTGGTACAGCTCCGCGTCCGGCAACTTGCCGAAGACGCGGAGCAGCGACGACTCTCCGGCGTCATTACAGCGCCCGACGATGTGCTTGTCTCCGTAGGGATATTGGGTCGGGTCGCGACCCTTGCAGGCTGTGACCCATTCCTCATCCGTGCAGAGACGTTTCCCCGCGGACTCGCAGGCGATCGTCGCTTCTTCTTGGGTGAGGTACGCTTGGGGGACCACGCCGCGGCGGCTGGTGGCCATGACGAGCTGATCGGGGCTCGGAGAGAAGTACGGGGAGTGGTTGCGTAGGCGCTTGCCCTTGCTGTTGACCACGACCATGCTCGCTTCGTAGCGGTCGATGCAGTAGCGCCCAAGAATGCTCGCCATGCCGCTTGGGCAGCCTTTGGCTCCCTGGGTATTCGGCGCGATCAGCACGGTGGCCACCACTGCACTCAAAACGCACAACGGCAGAGCAACGCGTTCCCATGCGCGTCCTCCCAGAAAGAGCCGTGCGGCACGCCTGCGAGAGCCGTTCGGAGCGGAGCGGGGTTGTCCGTGTCCGAGCATTGGACCCCCACTCAGAAGCACGGAGCCGGCTTCGTCAAGTTACTGAAGCGCTTTTGTAGGACAGCCGCTCGAACTCAGAAGCTTCCCTGCAGGCTGACGAAGCTTCGGTGCCCATCGGATCCAGCGAGGACGCGAGGCGCGCCTGTCGCCTCCTCAGTTGATTCTGGCCAGAGAAACCAGGTTGCGAGGAAGAGCGCAGCTCCTGCGCCGGCAGCGGCGAAACCCACGGTGGCCGTGGTGCGCGCGCGTTGTTCCCGCTGCTTGAAGTCAGCGAGTTGGCTGCACGCGGACTGAACGCCAGGATCCGAACTCGAGCACTGTGCATCGGGAGCTCGCGTGTTCACATCCAGAAGGGCACGATCTGCTTCGGCTCCTGCTTGAGCCGCGCGCAACGTGAACCCGACGCCCACACCGAGCGCGAGCGCCGTGAGCGAAGCTTCTCCGATCAGGAGCGGGACCCTCAGCGTCCCAGCGGATCGCTCTGGCGGTGCTGTGTCTGGCAGCGTGGGCAACGGAGCGGCTTGGCTCTGCGTCGGCTCTGACGCGGGAGGGGGGGTGAGAACGATACGGTGTTCGTCTTTGGGTGACGCAACGAACTGGTGCAGCTGGGTTTGTTTCCCGCGGATCGCCTTCACAGTGTGCAAGCCGGGATCGATGTGCACGGAAACGCCCAAGCTCGTCGGGTTGCCGTCGAGAAGCACCTCGTAGTCCCCTGCGTCTGGAGCGACGACGATGACCTCAGCGACCAGAGCACGGACGCGCTCCAGAGCTGGGCCGAGCAAGCGTGAGACATCCGCCGCTTTCTGTCCTTCGGCCAGTAGCTGCTGGGCGCGCTGATAGTCGCGAAGCGCGGCTGCGTAGTTCGCCAGCTGCTCTTGGCAATAGGCGAGGTGATAGCGGAGGCCCGGCGTCTCCTTGACGGCGAGCGCCGCCTCGAGCTCGTTCGCCGCACCACTCCAGTCTTTCTTGGTCTCGAGCAGCTGTGCCTTCCGGAAGTGCTCCCTCGCCGTCGCGATCTCCTGGGGGGTTTGCGCCTGGGCAGTGGCGGATAGGCCGAGCCACGAGGCAGTGAGCAGAGTGGCGAAGCGGATGGCAGTTGGTCGACGAGGCATGGCGAGGTCTTCAGGGAAGTGGTCCCCTGTCGGCCATGCGCAGCTCGAGTTGCTCGCAAAAAAGCTCCGCCTAGCGGGTGTTGAAGGACACGCCGCTAATCCGCAGCCTGCTAGAGTTCGTGGGGCATCAGGTCGTGAGGCGAGCGGAAGTGCTGGTGCGGGGAGTACTCGCGGAAGCAACTCACCCGACGGCTGTAGAGGTCCGCGTAGGTGTCGACCTGCAGGCCGAAGCTGCTCATCTCGTTGTCTTCCTTGAGGAGTGAGCCCCAGTATGGGTGGAACGTAAGGTTCACCGTCTCTGCCAGGCTCGTCAGCTCGCGTTCGATGGAACGGAGCTCGCCGCGCACCTGCTCGAGGGCGCGCTTGACGCGCAGACGGTCCGCGTCGCCTTCTTCGGTCGGTTGCTTCGACAGCTCTTTGAAGCGTGCTTGGTAGAAGCGCAGCTCATCTTCGAGTCGATCGCGGCTTTCGTTCAGCTCTCGCTGACGTGCCATTTCCCCGAGGCACATCTCCAGGGCAGCGACCTCCTGGTCGAGCTCTTGGATGATCATCGCCGTGTGCCAGGCGCTTTCCTTCTTGCTGCGCAGGATGTCTCCGTAGATGTGGTCACCGACGTAGAGGATCTTCGAACCAACGGTGCGAGTCAGGCGCTCGAACTCGCGGAGGTTCCCGCCCTCATAAATCTTTCCGCGCTCCAGCGGGCCGTTGAGGTCCTTCAAGACCTCACCGTCGCGCTCCATCAAGGGGCGCCCTTCTTTGAACCAGTTGGGCTTCTGCGCGCTCACCACGATGACATCGAAGTAATGACGCCAGCTGGGATACTCCTGCATGGCTTCACCGAGCAGGTAGGTCATCATCCGGTTCGTGTAGTGCCAAGGTGAGTTCGTGAGCAGAAACAGCTTCTTGCCTGACGAACGGAACTTGTGCAGCGCGCGCGCGAGGTCTTCGTCCCTCTCGACGTATTTGGCCAGATCAGCCGTTACCGCGCGGTAAACAGAGCCGTCGCGATGCGCTTCATCGATGGACTCGCGAATGTCTCCGAAGAGCTTGGCGTAGTCGACCTGCTCCCCTCGCTTCTCCATCGCGTCCACGGCTACCGAGTAGAGAGTGACCTCGCAGAGGGCGAAGAGCGTATCGATCCAGTGGTAGCGCGGGGTACTCGGTCGGATCTTCTTGTTCAAGTAGAGCTCGTCGAGGGTCTCTCGAGGGAGCTTCTTCAGGCCGTGGTAGCCCGTGAACACGGCCTTGTAGCGGTTCATCTTGAGCACGTGCCCCAGGCGCTTGTCGATCAAGAGCCCGCGGATGGGGAATCGCGTGTCGTAGTGAACGTCCTGGAGGTAGCTTGGATAGCCGCGCTTCAAGAGGCGCTCCACCGAGAGCTCGATGCTCAAGGTGTCCATGGCGCGCTGGTTGTAGATCGCCAGCGTGTAGTCCATGTCGAAGCCTATCCAGTCGATGTTCGCCATCGCGAGGTTGCGGTTCACGAACACTCGGTCGTTGCGCGGGATGCGCGGCGCGACGGGTGGTGTGACGGCGATACCTGGGAGCGGCAGGAACAGCTGAGTCGGAGCGCTGGAGCTCGAATTGGCTCTCACAGTCCCCGTTCTAGTTGCAGTTTGCGGATCTTTCCACGTTTCGCGACAAAAGCGCTGGCGGCTCAGGCTGGTTCGTTAAGCCACGCAGGAGCGACGCGCGCTCCGTGCCCCTTCGCGTCAGGCGCAAGCCGGATGCTGGGGCCCACCTGGGTGTACCCCTCGCAGCAGGGATCTTCCGCGAGCCACAGCGGCGTATCGAGGTCGATGAAGCTGAAACCTCCGAAGCCCGCCGCGATGCTCGCCGCCGCTCCCATAGCCAGTCGGGACTCCACCATGCCGCCCATCATGAGTCCGAATCCGCGCGCCTTTGCCTCCTCGATCAGCCTCACGGCACCCAGCACGCCGCTCTTCATTAGCTTCACGTTGATCACCGCGACACCACGCAGCTCTGCGAGCGACTCCGGACCCTGGCAGCTCTCGTCCGCTGCGACAGCGACCTGGGCTCGCTGTTGAACCTCCAGGAGTCCTCGGATGTCGTGTTTTGCAGTGGGCTGCTCGAAGAGCGCGACGCGTCGCCTGAGGTCGCCGAGCGACTCCACCAACTCAACGGCGTGGATCGAGTCGTACGCCGCGTTGCCATCCAAGATGAGCGATGCCTCGGGGGCGCTCTCGCCGACTGCGAGAATACGCGCCCGGTCGAGCTCGAGTGCGGCGCGCGGGTCGTCGAGCTTGCTGCCGACCTTGATCTTCAGGCAGCGAAAGCCGTCCCCCGCCGCTCGCAGTGATGCTTGCCGTGCGGATTCGATGTCACCGGTGCCTACCGTGATGTCGGTTTCGAGCTCGAGTTCTTGCTTGCCGCACACCTCCCACAGCGACCTGCCTTCACTCCTGAGCGCCGCGTCCACGAGCGCGAGCTCCAAGGCGGTGCGTGCGGTGGGTGTTGTGTCGAACGCCGGGACGCTTTTGGGCAGCGTCTGCCAGTCGCTAAACTCCAGCCCTTCTAGGTTCGGAAGCGCGCCGAGGAGGTTCGCCTCCACGGCTGCCTGAGTCTCAGCGTTCACCGCAGGGAAAGGCGCGGCCTCTCCCACGCCCTGGGTACCATCCGCCAACGTCACGATCACCAAGCCGTTGTTTGCGACGAGCTGCGCTCCACCCGCGATACCGAAGGGTTCCCGCATGGGGATATCCAGCCGTTGCCAACGGAAGCTCTGCACGCGATGCATGGGCTGCTCATGGCACAGCCCGATGCATCAAGGCGAGTGTTTCCGGGGTGTCTCAAGTTGCCGAGGACAAACGCTCGTTTGGCTCGGATTCCTCCGTGTTCCCGCGGTACTGGCGAAGAACGCGGCTCCAAAGCGGTTCCGCGGGTTCTTGACCACGCGGTACGGAAGCGAGCGCAATCCACCGCATGTGCGCCTAGCTCGCCATAGCGAAGCGCACGGCCTCATGGTCTAATTGGTCATGGCTTTTGGAACCCAGTTGTCGCGCCCCCTCCTGGGAGCGTTGGTCTCGATGTGTGCGGTTGGAGTGGTCGCTGCCTGCAGCGCGAGCTCCGGAAACGGAAACCAGGTCAGTGGCGGGACCGGCGGGAGCGCCGCCAGCGGCGGGACCGGAGGCGGCGGTAGTGGTGGTGTCGCGGGCAGCGGCAACACCGGCAACTTCGGTGGCAGCGGTGGCCTCATCGATGGTGGCAACAACGGAGGCACTGGCGGCTTCGATCCCGACGCGGACACCTGCGCGGGCGAGGTGACTCAAGGGGAGCGCAAGCCCCTCGATATGTACGTGATGTTCGACATGTCGGGGTCGATGGGCGCCGAGGCCGCGCCTGGCGTGACCAAGTGGGACGCGGTGCGGCCCGCGCTGCAGGGCTTCCTCACTGCACCGGAATCCGCAGGGATCGGCGTAGGCATCCAGTACTTCCCCCTGCTCGCTGCTGGTTCCGCATGGAGCTGCACTAGCAATAGTCAATGCAGTGGCGCTGGTGGGCTGTGCGTGCTCAAGGCATGCTCGAATCAGTTTCCGAACCTCGTTCCGTGCAGCAACAACAGCGACTGCGGCTTCCTCGGATCGTGCGTGAACCTGGGCAACTGCGGAACCGACGTGAACAGCGTGTGCGCACCGGTGGGCGACACCAGCGTCTGCGGCGGGGGTCTGACCTGCAACCAAATGACGAGCAGCTTCTGCACCGAGTCTGACTCCTGCCTGGTTGGCGACTACCAGGCGCCCGACGTGGGGATCGCGGAGCTGCCAGGGAATGCTGCGGCGATCACAGCTTCTCTCAACGCTCAGATGCCGCGAGGTGCGACGCCCACCGGGCCCGCGCTCCAAGGTGCGATTCAGCACGCCCAGAGCTGGGCCGGTAGCCATACAGGGCATCAGGTAGTCGTGGTGCTCGTCACCGACGGCACGCCGACGAGCTGCAACCCCACCAACATCAACCAGATCTCTGCCCTCGCGACCGCGGCGCTCAACGGTACGCCGTCCGTGCAGACCTTCGTGATTGGCGTGTTCGAGAACGGCGACACCACGGGTCAGAGCAACGCGAACTCGATCGCCAACGCCGGTGGTACTGGGACGGCTTTCGTCGTCGACGCGGCATCCAGTTCCCTTGGCGCGCAGTTCACCCAGGCGCTGAACGACATCCGAGGTACCGCGCTTTCGTGTGAGTACAGCATCCCGATGCCCAGCACCGGCACCCTCGACTACGACAAGGTCAACGTCGAGTTCAAAGACGGCAGCAGCACCGTCACCGTGCCTTACGTGGGTGACGCGGGGAGCTGTGACGCGACTCTCGGGGGCTGGTACTACGACGTCGATCCTGCCGCTGGTGGGACGCCGTCGACGATCGTGATGTGCCCCGTGACCTGCGATCAGTTCACCGCCGCTTCCGGCGCGGCAACTGTCGATGTTCGCCTGGGTTGCAAGCGTGAAGACATCCCGCGCTGATTCCTGAGCGGGTTCCCGCAGATGGGCCTCGCTAGCTCCGCTGGCGGAGGCCCTGTTGCTGGCTATCGTTCCCGCACGGAATCGCTTCGTAGAGGTGCCTGTGCGGGAACAGCGCGTTTGTCTGCTGGCACCTGTGGGCTGGACATCACCGCACCCCTGAGCCATGAGTGCGTGTGTGGGAAGGCTCGCCGTACTGATCACAGGTGCCCCGTTACCTCATACCGAACAGCGTCGCGGTGGCTTCACCAAGCTCATCCGCGAGCAGGCGCGAGGGGCCTGGGGAGGCGAGTGGCTCGACGTCGATCTCCCCGGCGGTGCAACACTCCCGGCACCTGAAGAACTCGCGGGCGTGATCGTGACCGGCTCAGCGGCGCACTTGACGGATCAGGAGCCGTGGATGCTGCGTGGGCTCGAGTGGTTGCGTTCGCTGACCGATGCCGGCACGCCCATTCTCGGGATTTGCTTCGGGCACCAGATGCTCGGTGAGGCCTTGGGAGGCCGTGTGGACCGCAACCCGCGCGGACGGGAGATTGGGAGTGTCGAAGTGCGAGTGAGCGCGCCTCACCCCCTGCTCCCCGAGGGGCAGCTCATGGCCAACATGACGCACCTCGATTCCATCGTGGAGCTGCCACCCCAAGCGAAGATCCTCGCGACCACGGATTTGGAGCCGTTCGCTGCCGTGGAGTTCGCGCCTCGGATTTGGGGCGTGCAGTTTCACCCCGAGGTCGATGGCGACGTGATGCGGGACTACATCAGCGCGCGCATGGCTGCGCTGGAGCAAGAGGGGCTGAACGGCGAGCAGATCCTCGCCGATGCACGCGACACACCCGAGAGCGCAGCGGTGATCGAGCGCTTCTGCGCTGCACTCGAGTGACGTTGGCTCGAGGGCGCTTTGGCCCGCGGCAATATCGTTGATCTGCTCAGGCTTGGCCGACGAGGCGCGCCAGCTCGGAGTCGCTGATTTCGAGCGCCTTGGCGGTTTCCTTCAGCTGCTCACGCTCGCGGCTCTCGATGCCGTCGGCTCCGGCGACGTCCGCGGCCAGGGCGAGGGCGATGCGACGCGCGTCTTGATCCTGTAGCTCCGTGCGTGCGGCGGCGAGGCGTGCGGCGCGACCTTCACGCTCGAGCTGCACCGCGGCGCGCAGCATGAGGCCACTCAGCGCGTCGCTGGTCAGCCGCGAGTCGCCCAAGCGGCTCACTACCTCGCGGAAATTCGCCTGCTCCTGAGCGCTGAACTCGCCGTCGGCGAAGGCCGCCAGGAACATGATCTCGATCAGCGCGCCCAGCTGACCTTCGGTAAGTGCTTCAGTGTCGTAGCCACTCATGACGCGCTGAGTCTAGACGCAGGGCGTCACGCGAGCCCGAAAATTCGCGTCCGGCAAGCGGCGGGTTACGAAGTATCGAAAAATGCCTACAAAAACGCAGAGCGCCGGCCCCCGTCGGGCACCGGCGCTCGGTTCTCGACGTCTCTGCTCTCACACGTGCGCGGTGAAGGCCTCGGAGCTGGCGTAGCGCTGGGTGTGGAACTCCTCGTCACCGAACAGCGTGAGCAGGCTGTGCATGCGCTTGAAGTAGAGCCCGATGTCGTGCTCGTCGGTGACGCCGATGCCGCCGTGGAGCTGCGTGCCTTGGCGCACTACGAAGCCGCCGCTCAGGGCGAGCTGGCACTTGGCGGCGCTGATGGCGCGGGCGCGCTCAGCGGGATCCGCGTCGTCCGCCTTGATCATCGCCATGATGGCGCTGCTCTTGGCGAGCTGCGTCTCCACGAACATATCGACGGTGCGGTGTTGCAGCGCCTGGAAGGTGCCAATTTTGGTGCCGAATTGCTCGCGCTCACACAGGTAGTTGCGAGTCATGCCGAGCACGGTCTGCATGATGCCGGCGCCTTCGGCGCAGACGGCGGCCGCGCCGTAGTCCATGACCTGCTCGAGCACGGCGGCTGCCTTGCCTGCTTCCCCGAGGAGACGCGCTTCCGCGCCCTCGAAGTCGATCATCGCGGCTTTGTGGCCGTCCATCATGTCAACGCGGGTGCGCTTCACGCCGCTCGCATTCGCGTCCACCAGGAAAAGCGAGACGCCTTCGCGGTCCCGCGTCTCACCGGAGGTGCGCGCGCTGACCACCAGCTTGTCCGCGCCATGGCCCGCGAGCACCCAGCGCTTCTTGCCCGTCAGCTTGTAGCCAGCGCCGCTCTTTTCCGCACGAGTGGTGACGTTGGTCACGTCGTGGCGGCTCTGAGCTTCAGTGTACGCCAGGGCGAACACCTCGGAGCCATCGATCAAGGAGGCGAGGAGCTCCGCGCCTTCTTCGTCGCTGACGGAGTGACGGATCGCCAATCCAGCGAGCACCACGGAGGCGATGTAGGGCTCCGGCACCAGCGTCGTGCCGAGCTGCTCGATGATCAGCGCGGCGTCGGTGAAGCTGCCGCCAAGGCCGCCCATTTCCTCCGGGAAGAGCACGCTGAGCCAGCCGAGCTCACCCATCTTGGCCCAGGTTTCCTTGGCATAGCCAAGCTCCGTCTCACGCAGCTTGCGCATGCGCTCCACGGTGGATTCCTTCTTGCAGAAGTCCGCGACGGTACCGACGAGGAGCTTCTGGTCGTCATTCAGATCGAAGTTCATGGTCAGTTTCCCTCAGGCGCTCGGTAGGCCAAGGATCATCTTGGCGATGATGTTCTTCTGGATCTCGTTGGAGCCGGCGTAGATGGTCGCGGCGCGCACGTAGTTGAAGATGCTCGGTGCGGACTCGCCGCGGGGGTTCACGGTGCCTTCCGGGTTGAACCAGGTGAGGCTGTCGTGGCCCAGCACCTCCATCAACAGGTCGACCGTCTCTTGCTGGAGGTCAGTGCCGCGCAGCTTGAGGATGGAGCTCTCGGGGCCTGGTGCGTGGCCGAGCTGAGCGCTCGCCAGTGAGCGGAGCACGGTCATGCGGAGTGCTTCGAGCTTGATCTCCGAGCGTGCAATTTTCGCGCGGAAACCCGGATCCTCGAGGAGCGGCCTGCCGTCCTTCTGGATTTCCTTCGCCAGGCGCTTCGTGCGGAGCAGTGTGCGGGCGCTGATGCCCACGCCGCTCACCAGGGTGCGCTCGTGACCGAGCAGCGCCTTGGCGTACGTCCAGCCCATGTTTTCCTGGCCGATCAGGTTCTCCTTGGGGACCTCGACGTTCTCGAACCAGGTCTCGCAGAAGGCCGGCGTGCCACCGGTGGTGAGGAACGGCTTCACGGTGAGACCCGGCGTCTTCATGTCTACCAGGAAGAAGCTGATACCCGCCTGCTGCTTCACGTCGGGGTTGGTGCGCGCGAGCACGAAGATCCAGTCGGCGTACTGCGCGTACGTGGTCCAGGTCTTCTGCCCGTTGAGCACGTAGTTGCCCGCCGCGTTTTTTTCCGCGCGGGTTTTCAGCGAAGCCAGGTCGCTGCCAGCGTTGGGCTCGGAGTAGCCCTGACACCACACCTCTTCACCGCTCAAGATCTTCGGCAAGAAGCGCTGCTTCTGCGCGTCGTTACCGAACTGCATGATGAGCGGGCCTACCATCGAAAGGCCGAACGGCGAGAGCTGCGGGGTGCCAGCGAGCTCCATCTCTTGGCCAAAGATGAAGCGCTGAGTCGCGTCGAAGCCTGGGCCGCCGAACTCCTTGGGCCAGTGGGGCGCCACCCAGCCCTTGGCGGCGAGCACCTTGTGCCACTCCATCACTTCGGCGTTCGAGAACGCACCGTCGTTGTTCGCTTTGGTCGCGATGTGGGGCGGCATCGCCTGGGCAATCCACTCGCGCACTTCGCTGCGGAATGCCTCCTGTTCGGGGGTGAACGACATGTCCATGGCTGTTCTCCTCGCTGACACGCAGGGCCCGCGTCGCGAGCCAACTATGTAGTCGGGCTCCGTAGTGGCCCGGGCGTGAGACCGTATCACAGCGCGCAAGCGAGACCAGGGCGGAAACCCGCTCGAGCTTCAGTGGAAACCGTAGGACCTCACCCCCAAAACCAGCCTCGCTCGAGCGCGCAGAGCGGAGAAGCAAGCGCGGGATTCTGGAGTCTGACTCCGCACGCGTTCGTCACCCACAGCGCATTGGGGATCAGCGCACGGCGACTCCCAACGCGCGCCGCAAGGCCACTCGAGCAACGCCGGCTGAGGCTCGCCGACGTGGAGCTGCCGCGAGTTCTCTCGAGTTTTTCGGGGGGGAGGCGCGCTGCCGGTCAGCCGGTGCTCGACTTGGCTGCGCCTCGGGTGTAGAGCCCCGCCCCCATGGGCTTTTCTTGCGGCATCGTTGGCCTGCCGAACGTCGGTAAGAGCACTCTCTTCAACTCCCTCAGCACCGCCAAGGCGGAGGCGGCGAACTACGCGTTCTGCACCATCGAGCCGAACGTCGGCGTGGTGCCAGTCCCCGACGAGCGCCTGAAGCAGCTGAGCGTGGTCTACAAGACACAGCGCGAAGTGCCGACCACGATTCAGTTCGTGGACATCGCTGGCTTGGTGCGTGGCGCCTCCAAGGGTGAGGGCCTCGGCAACCAGTTCTTGTCGCATATCCGCGAGGTCGACGCGGTTGCCCACGTGGTGCGTTGCTTCGAAGACGAGAACGTCGTGCACGTCGAGGGCAAGGTGAGCCCCGTAGACGACATCGAGACGATCCACACGGAACTGGCGCTCAAGGACATGGACACGGTGAACAAGCGCCTCGATCGCGCTCGCCGTCAGAGCAAGGGTGGCGACGCCGTAGAGAAGGCGGCCATCGTGGTGTGCGAGGCGCTCGCCAAGCATCTGGACGAAGGGAAGCCGGCGCGCTCCTTCAAGGTCGACGGCGAGACCGAGAACAATATCCTCAGGGATATGCAGCTCTTGACGAGCAAGCCAGTGTTCTACGTGGCCAACGTGGACGAAGGCTCCCTCGCTGATCTCGACGCGAACCCGCACCTCATGAAGCTCAAGGCTTACGCCGAGGCCGAGGGCGCGAAGGTGATCCCGATTTGCGCGCAGCTCGAGGAGCAAATCGCGGAGCTCGAGCCCGCTGATCGACCAGAGTTCCTCGAGAGCGTCGGGCTCAAGGAGCCGGGCCTGAACTCGGTGATTCGCACGGGGTACGAGCTGCTCGGTTTGCTGACCTTCCTCACCGCCGGTGAGAAGGAGTGCCGTGCATGGACCGTGCGGAAAGGCTCAACGGCGCCCGAGTGCGCCGGGGCCATCCACAGCGATTTTCAGCGAGGCTTCATCAAGGCCGAGGTGATTTGGTGGGAGGACCTGATCAAGTATGGGTCGGAAGCCAAGTGCCGTGACGCTGGCAAGCTCGCGATCGAAGGCAAGGAGTACGTCGTGCGCGATGGCGACGTGATCCACTTCCGCTTCAACGTCTGAGCCGCTCGGTTTCGAGATAGGCGCTGTGGCTTGACGCGCTGCCGTCTCACGGCGCTGCAGCTTTAGAGCGCCGCAGTTTCAGAGCGCCTCACCGGACTGGTGCCACTCTTGAGCGGCCTTGGCGCCGACTGGCACGGGTCCGCCGAACGCACCGAAGAAGCGCGCCACCCAGAGCACGGTGAGCAGGATCGAGATCACGATATAGGCTTGACCGATGCGCTTGCCCGCGGAGAAGAGCTTCTCGTTTGACGGCTGAAAGCGCTTGGGCGCGAGCAAGAGCCAGCTGCCGTAGATCAGCGCGAGCGCGTTGAACGGTGCCGCGAGGAAAAACAGCGGGTGCATGTGGAAGGCCTCACCGAGGTGCCCGTGCAGCGCCGCCATGGTGGCGCGGGTCAGGCCGCAGCCAGGGCAGGGCTGATTGAACATGCGCGCCGAAGGGCAGGCGACGAAGTCGGTGAACAGACTGAAGAAGAGCGGACCCACCACGAGCGCCCAGAGCAGGATGCGCAGCACCCAGTCCCTGATCGAACGCTCATTGCTCGGTTGAGCGGCTGTCCCCGTTGTCCCCGTTGCGACCTGCACTTCGACTCGAGTACCGCCGAACGGTCGCTCGGGCAACTCGAGGCGCACAAAACCAGAGCGCTCTCGAGCCTCTTTCAAAGCGCACACGGGTTTCACCAAGTGCAGGAGCACAAACGAAACGCGCGGGCTCGAAGGAGCCCGCGCGTTGGGTTGGGTTGGCGCGATTGGTTAGCTGGCCATCACTTGCAAGACGATCTGGAGGATCACAATCACGACGAACCAGACGAAACCGAGGATGGTCAGGATCTTTGCGATCTTGATCTTCGACTGGAACTCCTGGACGTCTCCTGCTTCAGCCGCTTGCTTCGCCTTCCAAGCGAAGAACGCAGGAGCAGCGGCGAGCAGACCACAGCCGCAGAAGAAGGTAACGATCGACAAGATCAGCCAGGTCTGAGCCTGCTTCTTGATGTCGTCGCCACCGGCCATCTGATTCATGCCGGCCATCGCGCCACCCACTGGGCCAGCCATCGGTCCGCCCATGGGAGGTCCACCCATCGGCGCACCAGGCGGCGGCGCACCCATCGGCGCTCCTCCCATCGGTCCACCTGGCGGCGGTCCACCCATCGGCGCACCGCCCATTGGTGCACCGCCCATTGGTGCACCAGGCGGCGGTCCACCTGGTGGCGGTCCACCCATCGGCGCACCCGGAGGAGGTCCACCCATGTCTGGCGGTCCACCCATCGGTGCACCCGGCGGCGGTCCACCCATTGGAGCACCGGGCGGCGGGCCCATCGGATCACCGCCGGGCGGCGGGAAGCCACCACCAGCATCTGGCATCGGAGGCGCGGGCGGAGCGGGGATATCACCCACGGGGCTCATGTCCGCGACCATCGTTCCACCCAGCGGATTCACGCCACCACCCGGAGGTTCCGGTGCGGGGGGAGCTGGTGGCGGAGGTGCAGCGGGGGCTGGAGCGTCAGGCGGCGCGACGCCACCGGCCGACGGCGGCGCAACGCCGAGCATCGTGCCCTTTAGCTTGGGCTTCGGAGCCGCTGGAGCTCCTCCCGGTGCTGGTGGTGCTGCCCCTTCCCCGGGCTTGGGGATGGTGGGGGCATTCATCATCAGCATGGTGCCCTTGAACTTGGGCGCCGCAGAGCCCTTCAAGTTGAAACCGCACTTGACGCAGCTATTCGCACTATCCTCGTTCTGCGTCCCACAGTTCGGACAAAACACTCGGCCCTACCTCCATTGTCGCTGGTTCAGCGAGGGCGCCAGCCTACACGGCTAAGTGCCCGAGACTCAAGCCCACAGCGTTGCGTTTCGAGCGGAAGTTGCTGGGGCTCCCCACGCACGTTTCCGCAGAGCCGATTCGTGCCGCCCCCGAGTCAGCCCACTTCGTGGCGAAACCGGACGCTGACCCGGCCCGGCTACGGGGAGGCTGAAGGCGGCATGGCCACTCGATTCCTCCCCGAGTAAGCAACGGCTCGAGACAGCCCTGGGTTTGGCCGTGCGTCTCGCTGACTTAGCCCGTCTAGAGCGCTCTTGACACCCGACTTGGCACCTCACTACGGTGCGCTCGCCCTGGCCACAGGGACTGTCTTTCAAGCCAGTTTTGTCTGTCCGGTCGCGCTCGTTGGCGCGCACCAAACTCCCCAGAACCCACCCCGAGGCGGCGGGCGCCAGGCGCAGCACCAGTCCTTGGCCAACCCCATCGACTACACAGGATTGAACAAGTCATGGCATTCGCCCTGAACGAGGAGCAGGAGCGCCAGCTGAAGAGCATTCTCGAGCGCTACCCAAACAAGATGGCGGCGTGCATTCCCACGCTGCACTTGTGCCAGGAAGCCAACGAGAACTGGGTGAACGAAGACGTCATCCAGTTCGTCGCAGAACGGCTCGAGCTGTCGGCGGCGCACGTCAAAGGCGTCGTCACCTTCTATACGCTCTTCAACCAGCACAAACCCGGCAAGCACCAGGTGTGGGTCTGCCGCACGCTTTCCTGCGCGCTACGAGGCTCCGACCAAATTCTCGCGCACTGCGAAAAGAAGCTTGGTGTGCGCTGCGGAGAAACGACTAAAGACGGCCGCGTCACCCTGCGCACCGCCGAGTGCCTCGCTTCATGCGGCACCGCGCCGATGATGCAGGTCGACAAGGACTACTACGAGAACCTCAGCATCGAGCAGGTCGACCGAATCCTCGACCGCCTGATGTACGAGGGTTGAGGTCCGGATGCTGAAGCAGACGCAGTACCTGTCCAAGAACTACGGGAAGCCCGACAGCTGGAAGCTCGAGATGTACGAGCAAGGCGGGGGCTACAAGAGCGCGCGTAAAGCGCTCTCGATGACTCGCGAGCAAGTCATCGAAGAGGCGAAGGCTGCGCACATCCGCGGCCGCGGCGGCGCAGGCTTCGACGCTGGCACCAAGTGGAGCTTCATGCCTCCGCCGGGGGACAAGCCTCACTACCTGGTCGTCAACGCGGACGAAGGGGAGCCTGGTACCTTCAAAGACCGCACGATCATGGAGATGAACCCTCACGCGTTGATCGAGGGGTGCATCATCGCCGGCTACGGCATCGGCGCTCACGCGGCGTATATCTACGTGCGCGACGAGCTGCACTTGTCCAAGGCGCGGCTCTGGGCCGCTATCGAGGAGGCCCGCGCCAAGGGTTACCTCGGGGAAAAGCCCTTCGGTAAAGACTACGCGATGCAGGTCTACGTCCACACGGGCGCAGGCGCTTACATCTGCGGAGAAGAGACCGCGCTCATCAACTCTCTCGAGGGTCGGCGCGGTGAGCCTCGCCTGAAGCCTCCGTTCCCTGCGCAGTACGGCGTGTTTGGCATGCCCTCCACGGTGAACAACGTGGAGACCATCGCCATCATGCCGTCGGTCTTCGAGGTGGGTGGTGACACCTTCTCCAAGCTCAGCGAGCTTCACGCCTTCAACGATGGCGGGGCGCGGTTGTTTGGGGTCAGCGGCCACGTGAAGAAGCCGGGCGTCTACGAAGCCGCCGTGGGCCTCACGTTGCGTGAACTCATTTTCGACCTGGGCGGCGGCATGCTGGACGACCGCCCGTTGCTCGGTGTGATTCCCGGCGGATCCAGCTGCCCAATCATGCTGGAGGACGAGATCGTCAACATCGAAGGCGACGAGCGCTTCGCTGCGTACAACGGCAAGAGCGTCCTAGACCTGCCGATGGGCGTCGACACCTACCGCCGCACGGGGAACATGCTCGGCACTTGCTGCGCCATCGTGCTGAGCGATCGCGCCGACCCGGTGTTGGCCTGCCAGAACCTGATTCACTTCTACAAGCACGAGTCTTGTGGTCAGTGCACGCCCTGCCGCGAAGGCTGCGGTTGGCTCGAGCGCATCTTCGACAAGGTGGTGCAAGGCACCGCCACGATGGAAGAACTCGATCGGGTGCACGAGATCGCCTCGAACATCACGGGCAACACCATCTGCGCGTTCGGCGACGGTGCTGCCACCCCCATGCTGGCCTTCATCCGCAAGTTCCGAAAGCACTTCGAGGACTACGTGCAGACCGGTGGAAAGAACCAGACCGGTGAACTCGGCTGGCTCGCGACCGACCGCCGGGCGGCGGAGTAGGGAAGCCGAACGGAGTCACCTATGGCTGGAAATCTCTTCTTCGTGGTGTGCGCCCTGGTGGCCCTCGTGGGCGCTCTAGGCACGGTCACCTCGCACAATCCGATTCGCAGCGCCGTCGGGCTCTTGGCGACGATCTTGGGCATCGCGGGCCTGTTCCTGAAGCTGGATGCGCAGTTCCTCGCGGCAATCCAGCTGATGGTGTACGCGGGGGCCGTCGTCGTCTTGTTCGTGTTCGTGATCATGGTGCTTGGCCCCGACGCGCGAACCGATGTCGAAGCCGGCAAGGCGCAAATCTCCCGCGCGTTCGCTGGTGGGCTGATGGCGTTGCTCGCTGCGGGCGCGCTGTTTCTTCTGGCCAAGGGCGGACCGACCCCGACGGTGTTCGCCAAGGTCATGCCCGGCCACGGTGACGTCGAGGCAGTGGGCGGCCAGCTCTTCACCCAGGGCATCGTGCCTTTCGAGCTCGCTACCGCGCTGCTCATCGCCGCGGCCATCGGCGCCATCGCTATCGCGCGCGGCAAGGCTGTGCGAATCGACAAGCCTCGTGCCCTACCCAAGGGCAAGTACTTCGGTGGCCCGGCTCACCCCCGGGACGTGGCCGCTCAGGTCGACACTGGAGTCCGGAAGGACGGTGCACATTGAATCTGCTCGGAAACGTACTCGAGCACTACGTCATGCTCTCGGGGCTGATCTTCTCGATCGGCGCCGTTGGGTTCTTGGTGCGTAGGAACGTGCTGGTTCAGTTGATGTGCATCGAGCTGATGCTCAACTCAGTCAATCTCGCGCTGGTTGCTTACAACCGCGTCCACGTCGGCAACATGACCGGCAACGTTTTCGCCTTCTTCGTGATCGCCGTCGCGGCAGCTGAAGCCGCCGTCGGCCTGGCGATCGTCATCGCTTTCTACCGCTTGCGCTCCTCCGTCCAGAGTGACGAGGCAGACGCTCTGCGCCACTAGACGGGCAACTCGAGACCATGCACACGCTGCAAGTTGTTTTCCCGGACACAGATTTCACGCTGCTCGCGGTCATTCTTGGCCTGCCGCTGATTGGTGCCTTCATCAACGGCGTCTTCGGCAAGCGTCTCGGCCGTCAGGGCGTGACGCTGATGGCGCTCAGCGCCGTGGGGGGTGCCTTCATCGCGGCGGTGACCGCCTTCTTCATGCTGCGCACCGCGCAGGGGCATGAGGAGCACGCGGTTCGCTTCAGCTGGACCGCGTGGGAGTGGCTATCCCTGAGCACGCCCAATGCCCGACCGACTCTGTCGGTGAAGTTCAGCCTCGACGCGCTGAACTCCACGATGAGCTTGATCGTGACCGGCGTCGGCTTCCTCATCCACTTGTACTCCTCGAAGTACATGGAGGAAGACCCTGGGTACTACCGCTTCTTCGCCTATCTGAACCTGTTCATCTTCTCGATGCTGGTTTTGATCTTGGGCGATAGCCTGCCAATCCTGTTCGTGGGTTGGGAAGGCGTCGGCCTCTGCAGCTACCTCCTGATTGGATTCTGGTTCCACGAGGATGCAAACGCGGCGGCGGGCAAGAAGGCGTTCATCGCGAACCGTATCGGCGACTTCGGCCTGCTCTGTGCGATGGGCCTATTGCTCAGCTACACCGGCGCACTCGACTGGGCTGGTATCGATGCTGGAGCGGCCGGCCTGGCTGGCAAGACCCAGATCTGGCCGCTTGGTAACGACGTTCCGCTGGCTCACTACCTGGGCGACTGGTTGAGCCAGCCCCGTTACGCCGACCGCTCCACGCTGGTCGCGTTATTCCTGTTCTTGGGCTGCGCCGGCAAGAGCGCCCAGTTCCCGTTGTACGTCTGGCTACCGGACGCCATGGCGGGCCCGACCCCGGTCTCCGCGCTGATTCACGCCGCGACGATGGTGACCGCAGGTGTCTACCTGATGTGCCGCATGTCGGGAGTGTTCGTGATGGCGCCGACGGCGATGTTGGTGATCGCCCTCGTGGGCGCGTTCACCGCATTGCTCGCAGCGACCATCGCGCTGGTACAGAACGACATCAAGAAGGTGCTGGCGTACTCAACCGTCAGCCAGCTTGGGTACATGTTCATCGGTACCGGCGTCGGTGCTTTCACCGCGGGGTTCTTCCACGTGATGACCCACGCCTTCTTCAAGGCGTGTTTGTTCCTCGGTGCGGGTTCGGTGATCCACGCGATGCACGCGCGGATCCATGACACGGACGCAAGCCAGGACATGCGGAACATGGGCGGCATGAAGGCGTTCATGCCCCTGACCCACTGGACCTTCCTGATCAGCTGCATCGCGATCGCGGGCATCCCGCCCCTCGCCGGTTTCTGGTCCAAGGACGAGATCCTCTACATGGCGTACACCCAAGGGGTGACGGCGCCGGACTCGGTCCGCGCGGCTTATCCAGAGCTCGCTCAGTGGCCAGCTTGGGCTGGCA